>NZ_NSGT01000075.1:0-28796 GCF_009192905.1 Xanthomonas sp. LMG 12459 | reverse complement strand
CGGGCGTCGCGCGACGGCGGCTCCGGCATTCCCGCTCATCTCCTGCCGCGGATCACCGAGCGCTTCTGCCGCTTCTCCAGCAGCCGCGCGCGCGAGAGCTGCGGCACCGGCCTGGGCCTGTCGATCTCCTACGGCATCGTCAACAAGCACCACGGCCGCATCGATGTCAGCAGCGTCGTCGGCGAGGGCTCGACGTTCCGGATCGTGATTCCGGTTAGGCAGCCGAAGTAGCTGGGAATGGGGAATCGGGAATGGGGAATCGGAAAAGCGGGAGCGCTGACGCTGTTCGCTTTCCGTGTACCCGATGTCGCCTCAATGACCTGACCTGAAAAATGAAAAGCCGCAATGCGGCTTTTCCCATTCCCGATTCCCCGTTCCCGATTCCCAGCCCCTCAGGGCCCCGCATCCCGCCGCTGTTCGTCGTGCGTGCGGAAGGCCTGGCGGATGTGTTCGCGCAGTTCGTCGTCGTTCCACGGCTTGGTCAGGAAGCGGTAGATCGCGCCGCGGTTGATCGCGTCGGTGACGGTGGCCAGGTCGGTGTAGCCGGACAGGACCAGGCGGATGGTGTCGGGGTAGAGCATCTTCACCCGGCCCAGGAACTCGGTGCCGCTCATGTCGGACATGCGCTGGTCGGACAGGATCACCTGCACGTCGTTGGTGGCGAGCAGGTCGAAGGCGTCGCGGACGTTGCCGGCGGCGAGGATGCGGTAGCCGTCGCGGCGGAACAGCCGCACCAGCGAGCGCAGCACGTTCTCTTCGTCGTCGAGCAGCAGCAGGGTGCGGTCCGGGCGGGTCTCGGTGAACGATTCCGGGCGCAGGTAGCGCCGGCGCAGGGCCATGCCCGCCGCTTCGGCGGACATCGGCTCGCCGAACAGATAGCCCTGGAAGATGTCGCAGTCGTTGCGGCGCAGGAAGCCGAGCTGCGCCTGCGATTCCACGCCGTTGGCGATCACCACCATGCCCAGCTGGTGGCCCATGGCGATGATCGCGCGGGCGATCGCCGCCTCGCGGTTGCCGGCCGGTGCGCTCTTGATGAAGCTGCGGTCGATCTTCAGCTTGTCCACCGGGTAGCGCACCAGTGCGCTGAGGCTGGAATCGCCGGTGCCGAAGTTGTCCAGGCTCAGGCTGATGCCTTCGCGGCAGAGATTAGCCAGGGTCTCGTGGACGAAGTTGACGTTGTTGGTCAACGCGCTCTCGTTGATCTCCAGTACCACCATCTGCGGCGGTACCCCGGCCGCCTGCAGCGCCGACATCACCTCGTTGAAGAAGGTCGGGCGCAGCAGCTGCAGGGTGGAGACGTTGACCGCGATGGTGAAGTCGTCGAAGCCCTGGTCGCGCCACAGCCGCGCCTGGCGCAGCGCGCCTTCCATCACCCAAGTACCGATCTGCACGATCACGCCCAGGCGCTCGGCGGTGCGCATGAAGCGCTCCGGCACCAGGATGCCCAGGGTCGGCGACTGCCAGCGCAGCAGCGATTCCATGCCGACCACGCGACCGTCGCGGGCGCTGACCATTGGCTGGTAGCGCAGGCGCAGCTCGCCGTTGGGAATGGCGTCGACGATCTGCCGCGAGATGATGCTCTCGCTGTGCGCGCTGGGCGGGCCGTCGGCGGCGTACAGGCGCACCAGGTTGCCGCCTTCGCGCGCGGCCTGATAGACCGCATCCTCGGCGAAGTCGAGCAGGGTCGACAGCCGCGTGGAATGCTCCGGGCACAGGCTCACGCCGATCTTGCCGGTCATGAACAGGGTGTACGGCAGCACCGACAGCGGCAGCTCGATCTGCTGCCGGATCTCCTCGGCGAAGGCTTCCGGCGGCGGCACGTCGGCGGTACGCGGTACCGCCATCACCAGTTCGTCGCTGCCGTGGCGCCACAGCAGGCCGCGGCCGCGCAGGTGCGCCTGCAGCCGGTGCGCGAGCAGCGCCAGCGCCTGGTCGCCGACCTCCGGGCTCATGTTCTCGTTGATCGAGGCGAAGTGGTCGATGTCGATGTGCAGCAGCATCACCCCCGGCCCGCCGGCGAGCGCCTCGGCGATCATGCCGGTCAGGGCGGGATGGCCCGCACCCAGGCGCGACGGCAGTTCGTCGTCCACGGGTAAGGCGCTGGCGGGATTCCACATCGGCTCAGGTTCCAGGCGGGGGCGACGGTGGTGCCGCGGTGGTGTAGGGCAGGCACAGCGTCACCCGGGTGCCGGCGCCGGGCGCGGTGTCGATCTGCAGGGTACCGCCGGCGCTCTGCGCGCGCTCGCGCATCACGATCAGGCCCAGGCCACGCGGCCCGGCCGGATCGAAACCGTCGCCATCGTCGACCACTTCCAGGCGCAGGCGCTGGCGTTCCTCGTCGCCGAGGGTCATCCGCACCTCGCCGGCGCTGGCATGGCGCAGCACGTTGGTCAGGCTCTCCTGGGCGATGCGGAAGCAGGCCTGTTCGACCTCGCCGCTGGGGCGCTCGGGCAGGGTGGCGATGTCCAGGTGCAGGCGCACCGGCGACGCGCGGAACAGCATGCCGGCCTGCCAGCGCAGCGCCGCTTCCAGGCCCAGCGCGTCCAGCTGCGGCGGCCGCAGCAGCGTGGAGAGGTTGCGCAGCTTGGTGATGCTGCTGTCGGCCAGGCTCACGATCTCGCTCAGGTCCTCGCGGCGGCGCTCGGCGTCGGTCTCGTCCAGCGCCGCGTGCGCCGACAGCTTCATCGCGGTGATCGCCTGGCCGATATCGTCGTGCAGGTCGCGCGAGATCGCGCGGCGCTCGTCTTCCTGCAGCGAGAACAGGCGTCGCGCCATCGCCTGCAGTTCGCGGTTGCTCTGCGCCAGCGCATCGCGCATGCGCTCCGGTTCGCTGAGGTCGCGCACGATCAGCAGCTTGCAGTCGCGGCCGCTGTAGCGGACGTTGCCGAACGACAGCCCGGCATGGAACAGCGAGCCGTCGCGGCGGCACATGCGTGCGGTGGCACCGCGTTCGCCCTTGGCCCCGGCCGCGCCCATCCGTTGCCGTACCAGCGCCAGGTCGGCGCTGTCGACCAGGCCCTGCAGCGGCTCGCCGAGCAGGTTCTCGCCCTCGAAGCCGAACTGCCCGGCGCAGGCGGCGTTGGCGTACAGCACGTGTTCCTGGTGCAGGATCGCCACGCCGTCCGGCAGCACGCGCACCAGTTCGCGGAACTGCTCCTCGCGCTCGTGCAGCAGGCGCCGCGAGCGCTCGTGCTCGGTCACGTCCTGCAGGGTGCCGTGCACGCAGGCGCCGCCTGCGTCGTCGCTGGACGATTCGGCGCGCAGATGCAGCATGCGCGCCTGGCCGTCGGCGGCCAGCACCGGCAGCAGCATGTCCAGTTGCAGCGGCGCGCTGCCGCACAGGTCCTCGATCACCCGCTGGATGCGCGTCTGCGAGGCCACGTCGGGCGGCACCAGCAGCTCTTCCAGGCGGTGCTGGCGCGGCTGGTCCGGCACGCGCCGCCCGAGCATCTGGTAGACCTGCTCGGAGTAACTGCCCAGGCCGCTGGCCCGGTCCAGTTGCCAGGAGCCCAGCCGCGCGATCGACTGCGCTTCCTGCAGATGCTGCAGGGCCTGGTCGCGGCGGCGCTGCGCGTCGTATTCGGCGCTGCGGTCGCTGATGACCACCAGCCGCGCCTGCCGGCCGTGGTAGTCCAGGCTGGTACTGCGCGCCTCGGCCATGCACTGGCTACCGTCGCGCAGGCGCAGCGGCTCGGCCACCACGCAGGTCTTGGACGGGGTCTGCCGGATCGTCTCGATCACCTCGGCCAGGCGGGCGCTGGCGCTGGGCGGCCACAGTCGCGCCAATTCCAGTCCGACGAACTCGTCGTGCGACCAGCCGAAGAAGGCGACCGCGGTGGGGTTCACGTCGAGGATCCGCAGGCTTTCCAGGTCGTAGACCAGCATCGGGCTGGGATTGGCGTGGAACATCTGCCGGTAGCCGGCCTCCGACAGCGCCAGCCGGGTGTGCGCCTGCACCGCGGCGCGCACCAGCGGCCGCAGCAGGTAGTACAGGGCGATTGCGGTCAGGGTCAGGAACAGGGCGTCGTTGACCAACTGCAGGACGATCAACGTGCGGGGATCGTCTACGAAATGCGCCAAAACCAGGTCGCTGCCGATCGACAGCGCCAGCCCCAGCAGCACGTACAGCAGCACCACTCTCCAGATGCCGCGGTCCAGGCGCTGCGCCAGGCGCATGCCGGAGGTCGCCTGATGGGGCAGGGAGCTGTCGCGTTGTGGTTGCATGCCCCGGCAGCCTGCTGCGGTGGTCCGTGTCCGGCGGACATCTTAGCCGCTGACGGCCGCCGCGGCCCATGGTCGGGCGGTGCGGGCGCTCAATTAATGCCGCCGGGTGCCGTTATCACCTTCGACCGCTGGCCTTCAGGGCGGCGAAACGGAGCATCTCGGCGTGGATCAAGGCGTCATCGCAAGCTTGCTGCAGCACCCGCTCACCTCGGCGCTCGTCCTGTTGGACGCCGATGGCAGGCCGCTGGCGGCGAACCGGGCAGCGCAGGCACTGGAGCTGCCGCGCACCGTGGAGGCGTACGCCGAGCTGTTGCGTGCGGCCCGCGAGCGCCTGTTCGGCGGCGAGACCATGCTGGCCTGCGCCTTGCCCGGCACCGCCGGGCGACGCCTGGACGGCTGGCTGCGCGCGGTGCGCGACGACAGCGGCGGCCTGCTGGCCTACACCCTCAGCGTGCCCGAACCGGTCGGCAGCGATGGCGCCACCCGCTGGGAGATCGCCCTGGACAGCGCCGAGCACGGGCTGTGGGACTGGGACATCCCCAGCGACACCATCTTCCGCTCCGAGCGCTGGAAGCGGATGCTCGGCTACGCCGGCGATGCTCCGGCCGACGGCCTGAACGCGTTGCTGCCGCTGGTCCACGGCGACGACCAGGAGCGCCTGCGCCAGGCGATCCGCGCGCATTTCGAGGGCCGCACCGAGACCTATATGTGCGAGTTCCGCCTGCGCCGGCAGGACGGGCAGTGGCACTGGATCCTGGACCGCGGCCGCATCGTCGCACGCACCGCCGACGGCAGCCCGCTGCGCATGATCGGCACGCACACCGACATCCACGAGCAGAAGCTGCTCGAACAGCGCCTGCGCGACCAGCAGACCCTGCTGCGCGAGGCGCAGCGCATGACCCGCATGGGCAGCTGGTCCTGGGATCCGCTGCGCGACCGGGTGTGGTGCTCGCGCGAATTCCTGCGCGTCACGGGGCTGGACGAACAGCAGGCGCCGAGCAGCCGCGGGTGGCTGCGCCTGCTCAGCCGCGATTCGATGGCGCAGCTGATCTCGGTCTGGCGGCGCATGGCCCGCGAGGCCAAACCGGCCAACTTCGAGGTCGAGCTGGTGTGTGGCAGCGAGTCGCCGCTGCACCTGCGGGTGTGGGCGCAGCCGCAGGTGGAGGCCGACGGCCGCATCCAGCGCGTGCTCGGCCAGGTGCAGAACATCACCGAGCAGCGTCAGACCGACGCCCTGATCCGCTGGCGCACCGAACTGCTCAACCGCGTCTCGGCGTTGGGCAAGATCGGCGGCTGCGAGATCGAGGTCGGCACCCGGCGCATGCAGTGGACCGAGGAGTGCTACCGCATCCATGGCCTGCGCAAGGAGGCCATCGATCTGGATCACGCGCTGGCCTTGTACACCCAGGACTCGCGCGATGCGTTCGAGTCGGCGCTGGTGCGCATCACCGAGGGCGGCCTGCCGGAGCAACTGGATCTGTGCTTCCACCGCCCGTCCGGGCAGCGCATCTGGGTGCAGGTGCTGATCGAGCTGGACGAACGCGACGGCCTGCCGCCGCGCTTCGTGGTGCTGTTCCGCGACATCACCCGCGAACGCGAGGCCAGCGAGCGCATCGAGCTGCTGGCCCACTACGACCTGCTGACCGGCCTGCCGAACCGGCAGCTGCTGCGCGAGCAGGCCGAGAAGGCGATGCACGAGGCGGTAGAGCGCGGCACCACGCTGGCGATGCTGTTCGTCGACCTGGACGGCTTCAAGAGCATCAACGATTCCTTCGGCCACGCCACCGGCGACGCGCTGCTGAAGCTGGCGGCCACCCGCATGCATCAGCAGCTGCGCACCAGCGACCTGTTCGGCCGCTTCAGCGGCGACGAGTTCGTGGTGGTGCTGCGCGACCTGGCCGAGCCGGGCGATGCCGGGCACGTGGCGCGCAAGCTGATCGCGGCGCTGGCCGAGCCGCTGCACAGCGGCGAGAACGTGATCAAGATCGGCGCCAGCATCGGCATCGCGCTGATGGAGGAGGGGCGCCAGGACTTCGACGGCCTGCTGCGCGCCGCCGACGCGGCGATGTACGCGGCCAAGGAGTCCGGACGCAACACCTGCCATTACTACAGCCAGGACGTGCTGCTGCGCGCGCAGCGGCGCCTGGAGATCGAGCATGCGCTGCATGGCGCGCTGGACCGCGAGGAGTTCTCGCTGGTGTACCAGCCGCTGGTGCACGCGGCGGGCGAGCGCGCGCCGGCGGTGGAAGCGCTGCTGCGCTGGCACCGCCCCGGCCACGGCCATTGCAACCCGGCCGAGTTCATTCCGATCGCCGAGGAATGCGGCGAGATCGTGCGCCTGGGCGACTGGGTAATCGGCGAGGCCTGCCGCCAGGCCGCGGCCTGGGATGCGGCGGGGCTGAGCTTCGACCGGGTCTCGGTGAACGTCTCGGCGATGCAGTTGCGCGACCGCGGCTTTGCCGAGCGGGTGATCGAGCTGTGCCAGCGTAATGGCTGGTCGCCGAAGCGGCTGGAACTGGAACTGACCGAGTCGGCGCTGATCCGCGACAGCGAGTCGCTGCGCCGTTGCTTCGAACTGTTCGAGCAGGAAGGCGTGCTGCTGGCGGTCGACGACTTCGGCACCGGCTTCTCCAACCTGCATTACCTCAATCGCTTCCCGGTGCAGCGCCTGAAGATCGACCGCAGCTTCGTGCAGGACATGCTGCACGACAGCGGCACCGCCAAGGTCACCCAGGCGATCGTGCAGCTCGGCCACGCGCTGGGCATGCAGGTGGTGGCCGAGGGCGTGGAAACCGTGCAGGAAGAGGCCTTGCTGCGGGAGCAGGGCTGCGACGAGATCCAGGGCTATCTGCACTCGCGGCCGCTGCCGCCGCGCGAGCTGGCCGCCTGGTTGCGCGCGCGCCAGCAGGTGGCGCCGGCCACACACCCGCGGCTGGTGCTGGCTGCGCAGTGAATGTGCGGCGCCGCGTGCGCTGCACGGGCTTGCGGCGACGCAGCAGCTGGCTATACTGCGCGCGCCCATCGTTTTCCGGCCAGAGGCCACCTTCCTTGGACAGTCATCCTAGACCGACGCTGCAGCGACAGAGCTGACAGGACCGCCACGGTCTGGGTCGTCCCAGATGGGTCCCGTCCGCTCAGGACGGGATCGTTCGCCAGCTCCTTGCGGTGCTGGCCTTGATTCCGAGAGTGCGCAAGCCCGATCCGCGAGGACTCCGAGCGTAGCCCCTGGCGTTGCCCATCGTCGGAGCCGCCCATGCGCCTGCCATCGCCATCCTCCCTGAGCCGTCCGTCGCTGCGCGGTTGCGTCGTGTGGCGACGGCGTGCGTGCACTGCATTGTCTGGAGACACCCGCGCGGCCGGCAGCGGCTGACGCACGGCGTACATCTTCCCCGGTCACACTGGGCGGTCCGCTTCGCGACCCGCGCCAGCGTCCTTTTTCCTGCGGCGTTCGCTGCCGCTCCTGCCGGATCTTCCCATGCTGCCATTCGCCCGCGACCGCTCCGCGCCCGGACAGCTCGCCGCACGCCCCGGCGTGCTGCCCAACCTGCACGATCTTGCGGTGTTCGCGCTGCTGCTGGGCCTGGGTGCGTTGCTGCTGCACGGCGCATCCGACATGCGCGCGCCGCTGCCGCCGGCCGGCACCGCCGCGGTGTCGCTGGAGCTGTGGCAGCTCCCCGAATACGGCCTGCGCACCACCTTGCGCATGTTCGCGGCGATGGCCGCCTCGCTGGTGTTCACCTTCGTGGTGGCGACCCTGGCCGCCAAGAGCCGGCGCGCCGAGCGGGTGATCGTGCCGGCGCTGGACATCCTGCAGTCGGTGCCGGTGCTGGGCTTCCTCACCTTCACCGTGACCTTCTTCCTGGGCCTGTTCCCCGGCCGGCAGATCGGCGCCGAACTGGCTTCGATCTTCGCCATCTTCACCAGCCAGGCCTGGAACATGGCGTTCTCGTTCTACCAGTCGCTGCGCAACGTGCCGCGCGACCTGGACGAGGTGTCGCGCGGTTTCGGGCTCAGCGCCTGGCAGCGTTTCTGGCGGCTGGAGGCGCCGTACGCCACGCCCTCGCTGATCTGGAACATGATGATGTCCATGTCCGGCGGCTGGTTCTTCGTGGTCGCTTCCGAGGCGATCAGCGTCGGCGACCACACCCTGGAATTGCCCGGCATCGGCTCGTACCTGGCGCTGGCGATCGCGCAGCGCAACTTCGCCGCGGTCGGCTGGGCGGTGGTGGCGATGGCGGTGCTGATCGCGCTGTACGACCAGTTGCTGTTCCGCCCGATCGTGGCCTGGTCGGACAAGTTCCGCGCCGAACTCACCGCTTCGCAAGACAAGCCGCAGTCGTGGCTGTACGACCTGCTGCGGCGCACGCGCCTGGCCAAGCGCCTGGTCGCGCCGCTGGCCTGGGTCTGGCAGCGCGCCATGCTGGTGCGCTGGACGCCGCGGCGCCAGCCGCAACTGCAGGCCGCGCCGCAGGCACCCGGCCGCAGCGGGGTGTGGGGCGACCGGCTGTGGAGCGCGGCGTTGGCGCTGGCCGGCGCGGCCGCGGCCTGGTTCGCCTACGACTATGGCCGCCGCCACCTGGGCCTGCACGACCTGGCCGAGGCCTTCGGCGGCGGCCTGGCCACGCTGCTGCGGGTGGTGGTGCTGATCGCCCTGGCCAGCGTGGTGTGGGTGCCGATCGGGGTGTGGATCGGGCTGCGCCCGAAGGTGGCGCAGCGGGTGCAGCCGCTGGCGCAGTTCCTGGCCGCGTTCCCGGCCAACGTGCTGTTCCCGTTCGCGGTGCTGGCCATCGTCAGCACCGGCGCCGATCCCAACATCTGGCTGTCGCCGCTGATGATTCTCGGCACCCAGTGGTACATCCTGTTCAACGTGATCGCCGGCGCCAGCGCGTTTCCCACCGATCTGCGCGAGGCCGCCACCATCTACCACCTGCGCTCGTGGACCTGGTGGCGGCGGGTGATCCTGCCCGGCATCTTCCCGTACTACATCACCGGTGCGTTGACCGCGTCGGGCGGTTCCTGGAACGCCAGCATCGTGGCCGAGCTGGCCAGTTGGGGCCACACCCAGGTGCAGGCCTACGGCCTCGGCGCCTACATCGCCCGCGCCACCGCCGCCGGCGACGGCCCGCGGGTGCTGCTCGGGGTGGCGGTGATGTCGCTGTTCGTGACCCTCTTCAACCGTGCGGTCTGGCGACGTCTGTACGTCTTCGCCGAACGCCGCCTGCGTTTCGACTGATTCCTGGAGACCGACCATGAGCTATTCCGCAAGCGTGCCCGAGCGCGCCCCGCTGGTCCGCGTGCAGGGTGTGCGCAAGACCTACGACAAGGGCGGGGCGACGCCGCTGGTGGTGCTGGAGGACGTCGACCTGACCCTGCATTCGGGGCAGATCGTCGGCCTGCTCGGCCGTTCCGGCTCGGGCAAGTCGACCCTGCTGCGCGCCATCGCCGGGCTGCTGCAGCCCAGCGCCGGCAGCATCGCCTTCCGCGATGCCGCGCCGGGCCAGGTCGCCGACGACATCGCCATGGTGTTCCAGAGCTTCGCCCTGTTCCCATGGCTGACGGTGCTGCAGAACGTGGAAGTGGGCCTGGAGGCGCGTGGCGTGGCCGCCGACGAGCGCCGCCGGCGCGCCCTGGCGGCGATCGACCTGATCGGCCTGGACGGCTACGAGGGCGCCTACCCGAAGGAACTGTCCGGCGGCATGCGCCAGCGCGTGGGCCTGGCGCGGGCGCTGGTGGTGCGACCGAAGCTGCTGCTGATGGACGAGCCGTTCTCGGCGCTGGACGTGCTGACCGCCGAGACCCTGCGTACCGACCTGCTCGACCTGTGGTCGGAAGGGCGCATGCCGATCGAATCGATCCTGATGGTCACCCACAACATCGAAGAAGCGGTGCTGATGTGCGACCGCATCGTGATCTTCGGCGCCAATCCGGGGCGGGTGATCGGCGAGATCGAAGTGACCCTGCCGCAGCCGCGCAATCGCCTGGCGCCGGCGTTCCGCGCCCTGGTCGACGACATCTATGCGCGCATGACCGCCAGCCCGCAGCGGCCGCAGACCCGCGAGGGCGTGTTCCCGGGCAGCGGCATCGCCATGGTGTTGCCGCGCGTGTCGAGCAACCTGCTGGCCGGCCTGATCGAAGCGGTGGCGGCCGAGCCCTACCACGGCCGTGCCGACCTGCCGCCGCTGGCGGCCGGCCTGCAGCTGGAAGTGGACGAACTGTTCCCGATCGCCGAGACGCTGCAACTGTTGCGCTTCGCCGTGTTCGAACAGGGCGACCTGCAGCTGACCCCGGCCGGGCAGCGCTTCGCCGAGCTGGGCACCGACGCGCGCAAGCAACTGTTCGCCCAGCACCTGGCCACCTACGTGCCGCTGGCCGCGCACATCCGCCGCGTGCTCGACGAACGCCCGGCGCATCACGCGCCGGCGCGCCGCTTCCGCGACGAACTGGAAGACCACATGTCCGAGGCCTACGCGGCGGAGACGGTCCAGGCGGTCACCAGCTGGGCGCGCTACGCCGAGTACTTCGCCTATGACAAGCAGGCGGACCTGTTCTCGCTGGAGAATCCGAGCTGATCGGGGGGATTTCAGGCTGTGCGCAGTTTCGGCTTCAGCCGCGACCCCACGGCCAACATTGCAGGAACGGCGTCCAGGCATGACCTTGCTCGCCGCTCACTGCGCCTTGCAGCAACGATGTCGCAATCTGATCGGAGTCGTTGTGGGAGGGACTTCAGTCCCGACTGCAGGCGGCCGGCCAGGCATGTGTCGCTCGCGTTTCGCGACCGAATGGCATCGCGCATCGCTGCTTGTCGCCGTGGTTCAGTGAAACCAGCCGTCGCCTCGCAAGAGAGGCTTCAGCCACGACAGGAGCATTTTCGGTACCGCCTTTAGCGGCTGAAGCCGCTCCTGCAGCCGCGAAGAATGCACGGGCTGCCCGGCCTCCTGCAGCAAGCGAAATCGAGAGATGGGGCCGGGTGACTCTCTAGCGCGGCGCCCCGAACGCGCTGCCACATCAGGCACCGCGCGATGCCAACGCAACCGCCGCGATCGACTCAATCGCCGTCGTACAGCGGAAAGTGCACCAGCGGCGCCGGCGTGCCGGCAGCGGCGACCGCGCTGCCGTTGAGGCCCATGTCCCAGGCCAGGCCGGCCCAGACCGGGTCGGCGATGCGCGCGTCCTGCTGCGCCGGTGCGCGTGCGATCAGCAACTGCCGCAGTTCGGCCTGGGCCAGCGTCTCCAGCCGTCGCAGGGCGTGGCCGGGCTGGCGCGGGGCGGTCACCGGCCGGATGCCGGGTGCGGCCACCGGCTCGGACGCAGGCACGTGCGCGCCGCTGCTGTCATCGCAGGACATGGCCGCAACTCGGGACAGGGACTGGAGATGCATCGACATCGACGGGGCCGGACGGGAAGGGCAGAGACGACAAGCCCCGGCAGGGGCCGGGGACTCGTCGGTTCATGGCGCGGAGCGCGACAAGGCGGACTTAGAACAACTCGACCGTGCCGGCACCCATGCTCTGCTGCGCCACCGGCTTGTGCGGCGGACGCTCCCACTCGGTGCGCATGTCGCGCAGGCGGTTGCCGACCCGCTGCAGGGCGTCGAGCAGTTCGTGGTCGAACACGCCGCCATTGCGGTGCAGCAGTTCCTGCAGCGCCACGGCCTCGCGGTTGATCGCGGTCAGGCGGTCCAGGTGGGTGTGCACGCCGCCCAGGGCCTGGGTGGCGATGTCCTCGAACTGCAGGGCGCGCACCGCTTCGGCGACGCTGCTGTCGATGGCGCGGCCGCACTCGGAGATCTCGCGCATGCCGTCGCCCAGCGAGTGGTTGATCGCGGCCACGTTGTCCAGCATCGCCGCGGCCTCGGCCCGCGCCTCGCGGGAGCGGTCCATGTCGCGGGAGGCCATGTTCGAGACCGTCTCGCGGACCTTGGCGATGGCGTCCTTGGAGCTGTGCGCCAGCTTGCGGATCTGCTCGTTGAAGGTGGTCGAACGCTCGGACAGGTTGCGCACCTCGTCGGCCACCACCGCGAAGCCGCGGCCCGCCTCGCCGGCGCGCGCCGCTTCGATCGCCGCGTTCAGCGCCAGCAGGTTGGTCTGGTCGGCGATCGACTTGACGTCCTCCAGCAGGGCGAAGATGCCGTCCAGGTGCTGGGACATGTCGTCGATGTAGTGCACCGTGGTGCTGCTCTGGCCGCTGACCTGCTCCAGCGCCTCCACCAGCTGCTCCATGCGCTGGCTGGCATGCTGGGCGAAGCGGGCCACGTCCACCCCGGCGCCACCGTCTTCGCCGGCGCGGTCGACGATGCGGGCCAGCGCCACGCTCTGCTGCCGCGACTTGCGGTTCATCGCCTCGAAGCTGCCACCCAGGCCGCTGACCGCCTGGCGGATCAGTTCGCGGGCACGTTCGATCTCCGAGCGCGAGCCCTCGATCTCGTTGCCGACGAAGCTGCGCAGCTCGGTCAGCAGGTGGTCCTGCTCGCGCATGACCTTGGCCTGCTCCGGCGAGCGCCGGCTCTGGCTGTACGCGGTCCAGCCGGCGAAACCGAGCCAGCTCAGCGTCATGGTGGTGAGGATGGCCCAACGGACCGGGGCCGGCCAATCGAAGCCGGCGGCGATGGGGAACAGCAGCGTCAGGGCGAGCGGGGCGGCCAGACGGATCAGGAGGCGTGAGTACATGGAAGTTCTCGGCAGATTCACGATTGCTGTATCGGCCGCCCCCCCCGGGTCTTTAGCAACGCGGTGCGCGGATCATCGAAACCTGCCGACATTCGTACGATCCGCGTCGCAGAACCACCGCGGGCGGCGCGCTGCCGGCCCGGCGCCGGCCCTCCGGGGACTCAGCGCAAGGCGCGGTCCACGGTCTCGCGCATGCGCCGCTTGGCCAGCAGGAAATCCCACAGGCTGCCGCCCATCTGCCGCCACAGCACCGCCGAACGCACCGCCGCCAGCAGCAGCGCGCGGATCTCCGCCACCACCCCGGCCTGACCCAGGTAATGCGGGTTGCCCTGCACCATCACCCGCGGGCGCAGGTGGCTGATGGTGTCGGCGTAGAGCTGGCCCAACGCCGCGATCACCTCGGGGTGGGTGCTGTCGGCATGGCGCTCCAGCAGCGGCGCGATCCGGGCCAGGCCGGCATCGACCTTTGCGTCGGTCTCGGCATCGCCGGCGAAGCGCCGTTCCAGCTGGATCACCGCCAGCGCCAGCCGCGGCAGCACCTCGTCCTGGCCCTGGTTGCGGAAGTAGTTGTGCAGCAGGCGCAGGCCCGGCGCCAGGTCGGCACGGCGGCCATAGACCGCTTCGGGGCTGGGCGCGTCGATGCGGAACACGCTGTCGAGCAGGGTGCGTACCAGCGACGCCTCGGACTGGCCGGTCTCGGCGATGCGCCGCACCTGCTGCAGGGCCTGGGCCATGCCCGCCAGCGCCAGCATGCGCGCGTCCATGGAATCGGTCATCGAATGGGGTCCTCGTGTACGGCGGGGGCCTGCTGCGCCAGGCGGCGCTCCAGCGGGGCATCGGTGGTGGCGATCACGGCGCCGCCCAGGCATTCCTCGCCTTGGTACAGCACCAGCGACTGCCCGGGGGTGACGGCGCGCTGCGGGCGCGCGAAGCGGACCGACAGGGTGCCGTCGTCGCCGACCTCGACCGTGCAGGGCTCGTCGGCCTGGCGGTAGCGGGTCTGCGCGGTGCACTCGAAGCGCCGTGCCGGCGGCGCACCGGCGATCCAGTGGGCGGCCTCGGACTGCAGCCCGTTGGCCATCAGGTAGGGGCTGTCGCGGTCCTGGTCGACGTACAGCACGTTGCGGGCGACGTCCTTGCCGACCACGTACCACGGCGCCGCGGCGCGGCCGCGCACCCCGCCGATGTTCAGGCCCTCGCGCTGACCCAGGGTGAAATAGAACACCCCCGGATGCTCGGCCACGACCTGCTCGTGCGGGTCGCGGATCTCGCCGCGCCGCGCCGGCAGGTAGCGACCGAGAAATTCGCGGAAATCGCGTTCGCCGATGAAGCAGATGCCGGTGGAATCCTTCTTGGCGTGGGTCGGCAGGCCGGCTTCGCGGGCGATGCGGCGCACCTGTTCCTTGGGCAGTTCGCCGACCGGGAACAGGGTCGCGGCCAGTTGCGCCTGGCCCAGCTGGTGCAGGAAGTAGCTCTGGTCCTTGTTGCGGTCCAGCCCGCGCAGCAGCCGCCAGCGGCCGCCGAGGCTGTCCACCCGCGCATAGTGGCCGGTGGCGATGCGCTCGGCGCCGAGCTCGCGCGCCGCGTCCAGGAAATGCTTGAACTTGACCTCGCGGTTGCACAGCACGTCCGGGTTGGGCGTGCGCCCGGCGGCGTATTCGGCCAGGAAGTGCGCGAACACGCCTTGCCAGTACTCCTGCGAAAAGTCGCGGAAATGGAAGGGGATGCCCAGTCGCCCGCACACCGCCACCGCATCGCGGCGGTCGTCGTCGGCACGGCAGTCGCCACTGCCGTCGTCGGCCCAGTTCTGCATGAACAGGCCGGATACCGCCGCGCCCTGCTGGACCAGCTGCCAGGCCGCCACCGACGAATCCACGCCGCCGGAGACCCCGACCATGACCGCTGCGCCGCTCATGCCACCTGCCGCAGCAGATCCAGCGGGTAGCGGCGCCCGGCCAGGAAATCGGCCACCACCTGCCACACCAGCGGGCTGCGCCAGCGCGGCGCTTCGGCCTCCAGTTCGGCCGGGGTCATCCACAGCGCGCGCACGATGCCGGTGTCCAATGGCCGCTGCGCATCGTGCGCGACCGGATCGGCGGCGAAGGCGAAGCGCAGGTAATGGCGGCCGGTGTCGGCCTTCCACTGGTAGGCACCGATGAACGCGGTCGGCTGCACCTGCCAGCCGGTTTCCTCCAGCGTCTCGCGCACCGCGGCCTCGATCAGGCGCTCGTCCGGCTCCAGGTGGCCGGCCGGCTGGTTCAACACCAGCGACCCGGCGATGGCTTCCTCGACCTGCAGCAGGCGCCCGTCGCGCACCACCACCGTGGCCACGGTCACGTCCGGCTGCCAGGGTTCCGCGGCCGCCGTCATCAGAACAGGTCCTTGCCGCCGTTCAGTTCGGCGTCCATCGCGTCGGCGCCGCGCGCGGCCGCCTCCAGCGCCTCGCGCAGCGCCGCATCGTCGGCATCGGCGGGGATCTTGACCACGAACACCGCCGTGCCGCCCTGGCGCACCCAGCCGCCGAGGATGTCCGACTGCGCGTCCTCCAGCAGCCGGTTGGCGACCTTGGCGGGCAGGCTGTCGCCCTGTGCCTGGTAGGCCGGCGACCACACCTCGCGGATGCGGTAGCTGCCGAAGGTCTCCACCGGCGAGCGCACATAGGTGAGCTGCTTGCGCTCCTGCCCGTGGTCGCGCAGGCCGAACAGCACCTGATAGTCGCCGTCCTCGTCCGCCTGTACGTCGTAGCCCAGCGCCTGCAGGCGCTTGCCCAGCGCCGCATCCGGCGTCTCGGCGGCGGCCGGCAGGGCGGCGGCGAGCAGCGCGGCGAGCAGCGGAAGCTTGGGGAACATCGTCGAATGCATGCGGAGCGCCATCGAAAGGAGGGGAATTGTGCGGGCAGGGCCGGCGATCGTCCAATCCTGGCCGGCGGCCCCCGTATATAATGGACGGATGCCCCGCAAGAATTCCCCCGAGCACGATCATGGCGTCATGGTGGAGACCGGCAAGCCGGAAGTCGCCCGCCCGCCCATGTATCAGGTGCTGCTGCTGAACGACGACTACACCCCGATGGACTTCGTGGTGACCGTGCTGCAGCAGTTCTTCTCCCTGGACCTGGAGCGCGCCACCCAGGTGATGCTGCACGTGCATACCCGCGGCCGCGGGGTGTGCGGGGTCTATACCCGCGAGGTGGCTGAATCCAAGGTAGCTCAGGTGAACGAGTTCTCGCGGATGAACCAGCATCCCCTGTTGTGCACGATGGAAAAAGCCTGATAGTGGGAGGCGTCGGTCACCGGTTTGCCCGGACTAACGCGGTGTGAACACACTGATCCGATAGGGTTGTGGAAATTCGCAACTCAAGCCACATATTGTCGGCAACAGACGTCGGAGTACACCATGTTCAGCAAAGATCTCGAGCAGACCATCGGCCAGTGCTACAAGCGCGCCCGGGAAGCCCGTCATGAGTTCATGACGGTGGAGCACCTGCTGTTGGCATTGCTCGACAATCCCTCCGCCCAGGCCGTGCTCAAGGCCTGCGGCGCCGACGTCGACCGCCTGCGCGGCGACCTGGAACAGGCCATCGAAGCCTCGGTGGCGCGCCTGGCCGACGACGATGGCCGCGACACCCAGCCCACCCTGGGCTTCCAGCGGGTGCTGCAGCGGGCGGTCTACCACGTGCAGTCCTCGGGCAAGAAGGAAGTCAGCGGCGCCAACGTGCTGGTGGCGATCTTCGGCGAGAAGGATTCGCACGCGGTGTACTTCCTGAACCAGCAGGACATCACCCGCCTGGACATCGTCAACTACCTGTCCCATGGCATCGCCAAGATGGGTGAGGACGGCGAGCACGCCGCGCCGTCCGACGGCGAGCCCAAGGGTGAGGCGGGCGAGGGCGAGCCCAAGGGCGACGCACTGGCCGAGTACGCCACCAATCTGAACGAGCAGGCCCGCAATGGCCGCATCGACCCGCTGGTGGGCCGCGCCGACGAGATCGAGCGCACCATCCAGGTCCTGTGCCGCCGCCGCAAGAACAACCCGCTGTACGTGGGCGAGGCCGGTGTCGGCAAGACCGCCATCGCCGAGGGCCTGGCCAAGCGCATCGTCGAGGGCACGGTGCCGGAGGTGCTGGCCGACGCGGTGATCTTCTCGCTCGACCTGGGCGCGCTGGTTGCCGGCACCAAGTACCGCGGCGACTTCGAGAAGCGCCTGAAGGGCGTGCTGACCTCGCTGAAGAAGGTGCCCAACGCGGTGCTGTTCATCGACGAGATCCACACCATCATCGGCGCCGGCTCCGCCTCCGGCGGCACCATGGACGCGTCCAACCTGATCAAGCCGGCGCTGTCCTCGGGCGAGCTGCGCTGCATCGGCTCGACCACGTTCCAGGAATACCGCGGCATCTTCGAGAAGGACCGCGCTCTGGCGCGGCGCTTCCAGAAGATCGACATCGTCGAGCCGACCGTGGGCGAGACCTTCGAGATCCTGCAGGGCCTCAAGCCCAAGTACGAGGCGCACCACGGCGTGACCTACGCCGACGATGCGCTGCAGGCGGCGGTGGACCTGTCGGTCAAGCACATCGGCGACCGGTTGCTGCCGGACAAGGCGATCGACGTGATCGACGAGGCCGGCGCGCGCCAGCGGCTGCTGCCGGAAGGCCAGCGCAAGGAACTGATCGACATCGAGGAGATCGAGACCATCGTCGCCAAGATGGCGCGGATCCCGGCCAAGCAGGTCAGCGCCACCGACAAGGACGTGCTGCAGCACCTGGAGCGCAACCTGAAGATGGTGATCTTCGGCCAGGATCCGGCGATCGAGACGCTGGCCTCGTCGATCAAGCTGGCGCGCTCGGGTCTGGCCAATCCGGAAAAGCCGATCGGCAACTTCCTGTTCGCCGGCCCCACCGGCGTGGGCAAGACCGAGGTCACCAAGCAGCTGGCGCTGCAACTGGGCATCGAGTTGGTGCGCTTCGACATGTCCGAGTATATGGAGCCGCATTCGATCAGTCGCCTGATCGGTGCGCCCCCGGGCTACGTCGGCTTCGACCAGGGCGGCCTGTTGACCGAGAAGATCGTCAAGACCCCGCACTGCGTGCTGCTGCTGGACGAGGTGGAGAAGGCGCACCCGGACATCTTCAACATCCTGTTGCAGGTCATGGACCGCGGCGTGCTCACCGACACTAACGGGCGCGAGGCCAACTTCAAGAACGTGATCCTGGTGATGACCACCAATGCCGGTGCCACCCAGGCCTCGCGGCGCTCGATCGGCTTCACCCAGCAGGACCACTCCACCGATGCGATGGAGATCATCCGCCGCAGCTTCACTCCCGAGTTCCGCAACCGCCTGGACGCGGTGGTGCAGTTCCAGCCGCTGGCCTTCAGCCACATCCTGCGCGTGGTCGACAAGTTCGTGATCGAGCTGGAGATGCTGCTGCAGGAGAAGCACGTGTCGCTGTCGGCGACCCCGACCGCGCGCGACTGGCTGGCCCAGCACGGCTTCGACCCGCTGATGGGTGCGCGGCCGATGGCGCGGGTGATCCAGGACAAGGTCAAGCGCCCGCTGGCCGACGAACTGCTGTTCGGCAAGCTGGTCAACGGCGGCCGCGTCACCATCGACGTGCGCGACGGCGAGCTGGTGGTCGATACCCAGGCCGAGCCGGAGCGCCTGCTGCCGGCGACGGTGGACTGAGGCCGGGCCGACAGGCACGACGAAAGGCGGCTGCAGAGGCTGCAGCCGCCTGGCGAGGTCACCGTGGTTCCATCGTTGCAGACGCGAAAGGCGGCCAGTGGCCGCCTTCTTCATGTCCGCCCGTGGCGGATTACTTCATGCGGTAGGTGATGCGACCCTTGGTCAGGTCGTACGGGGTCATTTCGACCTTCACCCGGTCACCGGTCAGGATGCGGATGTAGTTCTTGCGCATGCGGCCGGAGATGTGGGCGATGATTTCGTGCCCGTTTTCCAGCTTGACCCGGAACGTGGTATTGGGCAACGTCTCGCTGACGGTGCCTTCGAATTCGATGGAGTCGTCTTTCGACATGTAATCCTGTGCGATTCGGAACGGCCAAAGGCCTGAAGAGCGAGGATTTTACTCGCCTGGGCCGCGCCATGCAAAGTTTGCGTTAATCCCGCTCAGCCCTGGGCCAGTTCCGCGGCCGCCAGGGTGCCGAAGCGCAGCGTCCACGGCGCGGTCTCGGCAGTCGCCGCCACCAGCGGCGCGATGGTGTCCAGGAACCGCGCACGCGGCCAGCGCTCGGCGCCCAGGCTGAGCAGGTGGTCGTTCTCCACCTGCGCGTCGGTCAGCGGCCAGCCCCAGCCGTGCAGGCGCCGCGCCAGTGCCGCCAGTGCGACCTTGGAGCCGCCGCTGCGCGCACTGAACATGCTTTCGCCGAAGAACATGCGCCCGCGCGCCACCCCATAGATGCCGCCGACCAGCTCGTCGCCGTCGAACACTTCCACCGAATGCGCGTGGCCGGCCTGGTGCAGGGCCAGGTAGGCGGCGCGCATCGGCGCGGTGATCCAGGTGCCGTCCTGGCCGCGGCGGGGGAGTTGCGCGCAGGCATCGATGACCTGGGCGAAGGCGGTGTCGGCGCGCACGGTCCACGGACAGCGGCGCAGGCTGCGGCGGAAGCGCGAGGACAGGCGTACGCCGTCGCTGCGGAACACGGCGCGTGGGTCCGGACTCCACCACAGGATCGGCTCGCCGTCGGAGTACCAGGGGAAGATGCCCTGGGCGTAGGCCGCGAGCAGGCGCGTCGGCGACAGGTCGCCGCCGACCGCGAGCAGGCCGTCCGGCTCGCGCAGGGCGCTGGACGGCGGCGGGAACGGGGCGGCGGGATCGGCCGCGAGCAGGACAGGGAGACGACGCATCGCCGTCAGCGTAGCCGATGCCTCAGGCGTCGTGGCGGAACGGCGAGTGGCGCTGCAGCGCCGCCGCGTGCTGGCGCACCTCGGCGCGCTCCTGCGCGCACCACTCGGCCAACGGCACGCGGAAGCCCGGGTCGGCGATCCAGTGGCGGCTGCGTACCAGCCGCGGCAGGAAGCCGCGGGCGATCTTGTGCTGGCCCTGCGCGCCCGGCTCGAAGCGGGTCAGGCCCTCGCGCAGGCAGTACTCGATGCCCTGGTAGTAGCAGGTCTCGAAATGCAGGCCGGGCAGGGGCTCGCCGCCCCAGTAGCGGCCGTACAAGGTGTCGCCGCCGCGCAAGCAGAACGCCCCGGCCACCGGCGCGCCGTCATGCATGGCCAGGAAGATCAGCAGGTTGCGCGGCATCGTGCGCGCAAGATGCGAAAAGAAGTTCAGGGTCAGCGCCGGCGAATTGCCGTAGTCGTCGAAGGTGCGCAGATAGAAGCCGTACATCGCCTGCAGGTCGGCGGCGCTGGCCTCGTCGCCGTGCAGCACGCGGAAGTCGATGCCGGCGCGCTGCACCTTGGCCCGCTCCTGGCGGATGTTCTTGCGGTGCTTGTGGTCCATCGCGCCCAGGTAATCGTCGAACCCGGTCCAGTCGGCGTCGTTGTGCCACTGGTACTGCACGTCGTTGCGTTCCAGCCAGTCGGTGCCGAACGCGGCGTCCTCGTCGGCGCGGTGGAAATTGACGTGGGCCGAGGACAGGCCGGCGCGCTCGGTCAGCGCCTGCATGGCCGCGAGCAGTTCCCGCTGCGCGGCCAGGTCGCGCGCCAGCAGCCGCGGCCCGGTCACCGGCGAGTACGGCACCGCGCACAGCCACTTGGGGAAATAGTCCTGGCCGTAGCGCGCGTAGGCGTGCGCCCAGGCATGGTCGAACACGAATTCGCCATGCGAGTTGGTCTTCACGTAGCCCGGCGCGGCGGCGATCAGGACGTCGCCGTCCCACAGCGTGAGGTGCAGCGGCGTCCAGCCCCAGTCCGGGCGCAGGCAGCCATGGCGTTCCAGGCCGGCCAGGAAAGCATGAGCAACAAATGGGTTGCCGCCGTCATGCAAAGCGTCCCACTCCATCGGGGGCACCGCGTCGAGCCGGTCCAGCCAGCGGATGGTCGTCATCAATAAGGCTGCGTGACGAGCGAGGGAGCCTGGTAGGAGAGCGGCAGGGCGATCGCGGCGACCGCCGGCTCGGCGCAGTCCAGGCCTGCTCTCGGCAACTCGGCCAGGCGTGCGCGCAAGCGCACGATGCCAGGCGCAGGCTCCGACACGGCGGCGCGAGGAGGATCGCGCTGCTCCAGCAGGCCGGGGCAGGGACGATAGGTCACGTGCAGGGTGTCGTCCTTGTCGGACGTGCTCATTCTCAATTCGGTGGAAAACGTGCGCATCGTCCGACGCAGCAGCGCCGAGGCCAGGGTCATGTGCTGTAGCGCCGCCGCTCGCGCCTGCGGCGAAGCCGTTGCCAGTGTCAGCGTCGCGTCAGGGAATGGCGGCGGGGCTTCGGCTCGCGCGGCCAGCAGGCGCTGCACCTGCGCCTCGCCGCCGGGGATGGTGCCCAAAGCGGCGAGCACCGCCAGCGTGTCGGAGGCGTCGGGGTCGCCATGCGCGGCGTCCTCCCGCAGCCAAGCCAGGGCTTGCTCGCGACGTGAAGGAATGACGTCGATCCCGGCGAGCAGGCAGTCGCTGAGCATGCTCACCAGGTATGCGCGCGACTGCGCATCCCCGGCCGCAGCGCTTGCCAGGGTGCCGGCGCTTTCCTCGCGTAGCCGCTTGTTGATCGCGCGCCCCAGTTCCGCGCTGCGCGCATCCATCGCGGTGCCCCCAGACAGCAACAACGAAGCGAACTGCGCGCTCAGCACATCGGCCTGCTCCAGCGGCATGCACAGCGTCATGTGGGCCGTTTCCACCATGCCGTACCGCAACGGCGGCGCGGCTGTGGGTTCCGCGCGCGCCAGCCCGGCCGCAAGCAGCACGCTGGCGGCCGCCAGAGCCATGCAGCGGCCGGCGCGGTTCGTCATCGACTCAGGCACCCTTGTCCAGATAGCGCTCGGCGTCCAGCGCGGCCATGCAGCCGAAGCCGGCCGAGGTGATCGCCTGGCGGTAGTGCTGGTCGGCGACGTCGCCAGCGGCGAACACGCCCGGCACCGAGGTCTCGGTGGCGGCGCCGCCGAGGCCGGAGCGGATCTCCAGGTAGCCGTTGTGCATCGCCAGTTGGCCGTCGAACAGCTGGGTGTTCGGGTGATGGCCGATGGCGACGAAGAAGCCGTGCGCCTCCAGGTCGCGGGTGCTGCCGTCCTGCACCGACTTGACCCGCACGCCGGTGACGCCGGCCTCGTTGCCCAGCACCTCGTCCACCTGGTGATGCCAGACGGTCTCGATCTTGCCGGCGGCGACCTTGGCGAACAGCTTGTCCTGCATGATCTTTTCCGCGCGCAGGGTGTCGCGGCGGTGCACCAGATAGACCTTGCGGGCGATGTTGGACAGGTACAGCGCCTCTTCCACGGCGGTGTTGCCGCCGCCGACCACGACCACGTCCTGGTCCTTGTAGAAGAAGCCGTCGCAGGTGGCGCAGGCGGACACGCCGCGGCCCTTGAACGCCTCTTCCGAGGCAATGCCCAGGTACTTGGCGGTGGCGCCGGTGGCGATGATCAGCGCGTCGCAGGTGTAGTCGCCGCTGTCGCCGCTGAGCCGGAACGGGCGCTGCGACAGGTCGGCGGTGTGGATGTGATCGAAGATCACTTCGGTCTCGAAGCGCTCGGCATGCGCCTGCATGCGCGCCATCAGGTCCGGGCCCATCAGGCCGTGCGGGTCGCCGGGCCAGTTGTCGACCTCGGTGGTGGTCATCAGCTGGCCGCCCTGCTGCAGGCCGGTGATCACCACCGGCTTGAGGTTGGCGCGCGCGGCGTAGACCGCGGCGGTCCAGCCGGCCGGGCCGGAACCCAGGATCAGCAGGCGGGAATGCTTGGCGGAATTGGCGGCAGAGGGGCTCATGTATACTCGCGAACAGGGTGAAATGGCGGCGGAAACGCGGCATTGCGCGGGTTCCGGCGAAGGCGCATAGAGTGGCGGCCGGCCTGGAACGAATCAAGCCGCGTGGCGGAAACGCTGCGGCCCGCGGCGACAGACTTCGCGTTTCGCGCGTCGTTGCCCGCCTCGATCGGGCGCTGCCAGCATCGGCCTGCGCAAGTCCGGACGATTCAGGTACCGCCTGCTGAAATGCAAGGGCGAGTCGTTTATTATCAATCACTAACGATGCATTTCTAAGGTCTGGTCATAGCGTGGCGAAGCAGGTTCCGGAACGCGGCAAATCCCAGGGCGCCAATGCGGCGGCACGCAAGCAGGGCGCCGCGCCCAACCCACGCCGGCAGAAGCTGTGGCGCGATCTGGCGCTGATCGCGATCGCGCCGCTGCTGCTGTACCTGCTGGCCAGCCTGGCCACGTACTCGGCGACCGATCCGGGCTGGTCGCATACCGGCAGCGTGGTCGCGCCGGTGCACAACATGGGCGGCAAGTTCGGCGCCTGGATCGCCGACGTGCTGCTGCAACTGTTCGGCTACGTGGCCTTCCTGCTGCCGGTGGTGATCGGCGCGATCTCCTGGATCGCGCTGTTCGGCATGGACCAGGACGGCGATGGCGAGGCCGACCTAGGCCCGGCGCTGCGCCTGGTCGGCATCGTCGGTTTCCTGATCGCCGCCACCGGGCTGCTGCACCTGCGCCTGTTCGCCGGCGACGTGGCCGGGGCCGGTGGCATCCTCGGCAAGCTGGTCGGCAATTCGCTGGGCGCCGGGTTCGGCGCGCTCGGCGCCAACCTGTTCGTGCTGGTGCTGTTGCTGGTGTCGGTGACCCTGGCCACCGGGCTGTCCTGGTTCGCGGTGATGGAGCGCATCGGCAAGGCGGTGATGACCCTGCCGGCGCTGGCCCGGCGCGGCACCCAGCAGGCCAACGAATGGCAGCAGACCCGCGCCATGCGCGAGGAACGCGAGGAAGTGCGCAAGGTCGACGCGGTGCAGCGCGCCAAGCGCGAGCCGGTCAAGATCGAGCCGCCGCCGGCGCCGGTGGTGGAGAAGAGCGAGCGCGCCAAGCGCGAGCAGCAGATCCCGCTGTTCCACGGCACCGGCAGCGACCCGTCCGGGGTGCCGCCGCTGGCCCTGCTGGACGACCCCAAGCCGCAGGCCAAGGGCTATTCCGAGGAGACCCTGGAAACCCTGTCGCGGCAGATCGAGTTCAAGCTGAAGGATTTCCGCATCGAGGCGCAGGTGGTCGGCGCTTATCCGGGCCCGGTCATCACCCGTTTCGAGATCGAACCGGCGCCGGGCATCAAGGTCAGCCAGATCAGTTCGCTGGACAAGGACATCGCCCGCGGCCTGTCGGTGAAGTCGGTGCGCGTGGTGGACGTGATCCCGGGCAAGTCGGTGATCGGCCTGGAGATCCCCAACGTCAGCCGCGAGATGATCTATCTCAGCGAGTTGCTGCGCTCCAAGGAATACGACAAGTCGGCCAGCCCGCTGACCCTGGCCCTGGGCAAGGACATTGCCGGGCGCCCGACCGTGGCCGACCTGGCGCGCATGCCGCACCTGCTGGTCGCCGGTACCACCGGCTCGGGCAAGTCGGTGGCGGTCAACGCCATGGTGCTGAGCCTGCTGTACAAGGCCTCGGCCAAGGACCTGCGGATGCTGATGATCGACCCGAAGATGCTCGAACTGAGCGTCTACCAGGGCATCCCGCATCTGCTGGCGCCGGTGGTCACCGACATGAAGGAGGCCGCCAACGGCCTGCGCTGGTGCGTGGCGGAAATGGAGCGCCGCTACAAGCTGATGAGCGCGGTCGGCGTGCGCAACCTGGCCGGCTTCAACAAGAAGGTCAAGGACGCGCAGGACGCCGGGCAGCCGCTGATGGACCCGCTGTTCAAGCCCAACCCGGACCTGGCCGAGGCGCCGCGGCCGCTGGACACGCTGCCGTTCATCGTCATCTTCATCGACGAATTCGCCGACATGATGATGATCGTCGGCAAGAAGGTCGAAGAGCTGATCGCGCGTCTGGCGCAGAAGGCCCGCGCCGCCGGCATCCACCTGATCCTGGCCACCCAGCGCCCGTCGGTGGACGTGATCACCGGCCTGATCAAGGCCAATATCCCGACCCGCATCGCCTTCCAGGTCAGTTCCAAGATCGACTCGCGCACCATCCTCGACCAGTCCGGCGCCGAGACCCTGCTGGGCCATGGCGACATGCTGTACCTGCCGCCGGGCACGGCGATGCCGGACCGCGTGCACGGCGCCTTCGTCAGCGACGAGGAAGTGCACCGGGTGGTCGAGCACCTCAAGGCCAGCGGTCCGGCCGACTACATCGAGGGCGTGCTCGACGAAGTGCAGACCATGGGCGACGGCACCGTGATCGGCGCCACCGGCCTGCCGGAAGCCGGCGGCGGTGGCGGCGACGAATCCGATCCGCTGTACGACGAGGCACTGCGCATCGTCACCGAGACCCGCCGCGCCTCGATCTCCGGCGTGCAGCGGCGGCTGAAGATCGGCTACAACCGCGCCGCGCGGCTGATCGAGGCGATGGAAGCCGCCGGCGTGGTCAGCCCGCCCGAACACAACGGCGACCGCAGCGTGCTGGCGCCGCCGCCGCCGAAGTGACGCGCACCGCGCCGTCCGCCGGCCGTGGCCGGCGTCTGCCTGACCGGAGGCCTGCGCGCGCCGCGCGCTGGCTGTTCGGCGCGGCGCTGCTGGCGCTGTCCGGCCTCGCCGGCGCGCAACCGGCGCCGGCCGCGCATTCCAATGCCGACCAGACCGCGGGCGCGGCGACTGCCCCCGTGGTCAGCAACAACTACAGCTACGTGCGCTACCGCGCCGACTACGAGGTGCGCGAGGACGCCACCAGCGTCGAGACCGACGAATACGAGCTGCTGCTCAAGACCAAGGCCGGCGTCGACCAGTTCAGCCAGGTGCGGCTGGGCTACAGCGAGAAGCTGGAGACGCTGGAGGTGCTGGCCGCCTACACGCTGACCCCGGATGGGCTGCGCCACGACGTGCCGGCCGACAAGATCTATACCCAGGAGAGCTATTCCAGCGCGACGGCGGCGATGTACGCCGACCGCAAGGTCAAGGTGGTGGTGTTCCCCAACCTGATGCCCGGCGCGCGTCTGGTGTACCGGGTGCGTCGCACCCAGAACGTGCCGTACTTCCCGGGCTATTTCAGCCTGTGGGAGACCTTCAGCGTGTTCTCGCAGTACGACGACGCCACGGTGACCCTGGTGGCGCCGCGGCGCCTGCAGATGCACCTGTACACGCGCGGCGTGCAGGGCAGCGATACGCCGACGATCGACGGCGAACAGGCCCGCTGGGAGTGGCGCTACAGCCGCCGCGAGCCGATGAAGAGCCAGAACTGGTCGGCGGCCACCTGGGAGTTCAGCCCGACCATCATGGCCAGCAGCTTCCGCCGCTGGTCGCAGATGGCCCAGGCCTACCAGCACAGCAGCGCCGCCGCCGCGCAGGTCACGCCCAAGGTGCGCGCCCGCGCCGAGCAGATCACCGCCGGCATCGTCGATCGCCGCGCGCAGGCCGCGGCGCTGTACGAGTGGGTGGCGCGCAACATCCGCTACGTGGCGGTGTACTTGGGCAATGGTGGGCTGCAGCCGAACAGCGCCGACAGCATCCTCGACAACCACTACGGCGACTGCAAGGACCACACCGTGGTGCTGGAAGCGCTGCTGGCGGCCAAGGGCATCGCCAGTACGCCGGTGCTGATCGGCGCGCAGGGCGGGCCGACCCTGCCGGAGGTGCCGGTGCTGGGACGCTTCAACCACGCCATCACCTATCTGCCCGAGTTCAAGCTGTACGTGGATTCGACCAGCCCATACGCGCGTTTCGGCCAGTTGCCTGCCGGCGATCTGGGCGCGCCGGTGCTGCACACGGCCGACGGCACCGTGGCGCGCACGCCGCCGGACGACGCCAAGCGCAACCGCTACCTGGCCGAGACCGACTACCGTTTCGCCGCCGATGGCGGCGTCAGCGGCATCACCCGGCTGGACAGCGGCGATGTCGGCGAGGTCGGCCTGCGCACGATGTTCGTGCAGCTCAATGCGCAGAACCGCACCCGCATCGAGGAATCGATCGTCGCCGCGTCCGGCTTCGACGGCAGCGGCGAGTTGCTGCTGCAGGGCACGCCGCAGGACCTGAGCCGGCCGTTCGGCTACGCCTACCGCTTCCAGGCCCACGACTACGTCGACTTCGGCGTGGTCGGCGGCATGAGCCTGCCGTTGATGCCCGGCGCCGATTCGGTGCGCGGGGTCTACAGCACCGCCTCGGCCGAGCGCAACCTGACCCCGTTCTACTGCAACGACAACGCGCGCAGCGAGACCTACCGGCTCACCTTCCCGGACAGCGTGCCGATCATCGCGATTCCGGCCGACACGCATTTCCGCAACGCCGCCGGCGAGTACGCCGCGACCTGGGTGCGCGACGGGCAGACCGTGACCGCCACGCATACGCTGCACCGCCGCGCGATCCACGGCCCGGCGGCGCTGTGTCAGCCGCAGGACTACGCCGCCTTCCGCGAGCTGTACCAGCAGGTGCGGCGCGGCTTCCGCGGCCAGATCCTGTACGGCGACCTCAGCCGGATGCAGACCGGGCCGTAGACCTGGCGCGGCCGGCCATCCTCTGATCGCCTATTCAGGCGCGGCGCGTCACACTTCCCACACTCCATCCGGAAACCCATCCGCATGCTTCGCACACTCCGCTACACCGTCCTCGCCACCGCGCTGCTGGCCGGCTCCGCCTTCGCCGGCGCCCGCGAGGACCTCACCGCCTTCACCCGCGGGCTGAAGGGCCTGGACGGCCAGTTCGCGCAGAAGGTCTACGACGGCAAGGGCACGCTGAAGGAAAGCTCCAGCGGCCGCGTCGCGCTATCGGCGCCGCGCCTGTTCCGCTGGGAGTACCGCAAGCCGTATACCCAACTGATCGTCGCCGACGGCAGCAAGGTCTGGGTCTACGACCCGGACCTGAAGCAGGCCACGGTGCGCGCACAGGGCAGCGAGGAACAGAACAGCCCGCTGACCGCGCTGATCGATCCGGGCCGGCTCGACCGCCAGTACGACGTCAGCGAGGAGGCCGTGGCCCGCGACGGGCTGCAGTGGCTGACCATGACCCCGAAGGTGGACACCGAGGCCAGCTTCCAGATGGCCAAGCTCGGCTTCGACCGCAACGGCCTGGCGCGCATGGAAGTGGTCGATCCGGTCGGCCAGCGCACCGACATCAGCTTCAGCGACTGGAAGCGCAATCCGGCCTTCGCCGCCGGCACCTTCCGCTACGTCCCGGACAAGGACGTGGACGTGGTCGGCGACCGCTGAGCCGGCCGCCCCGCCGCCGCGCGCCGGGTCGGTGCGCGGCGGCCTTTCCGCTCAGTTGGGGCAGGTCTGCACTTCGATGCTGACGTGGCCCAGCGTGGCCACGCCCTG
Organism: Xanthomonas sp. LMG 12459; assembly: GCF_009192905.1. Lineage (NCBI taxonomy): Bacteria > Pseudomonadati > Pseudomonadota > Gammaproteobacteria > Lysobacterales > Lysobacteraceae > Xanthomonas > Xanthomonas sp. LMG 12459. The sequence continues at coordinate 571 of NZ_NSGT01000075.1, read as the reverse complement.
CAGGCGGGCGTGGTAGAACGCCGCCGGCCGCGGCTTGTGCGTCACCAGCGACACGATCGCCGCGTGCTGGCCGGGGCCGACCCGCCACACGTGCAGGTCGGCGATGCGCTCGTCGTCCTGCTGCAGGCGGTCGCGGATCTGCGCCTGCAGCGCGGCCGGCGCCGAGGCGTCGAGCAGCACCGCGCCGGTGTCGCGCAGAAGCGCCAGCGACCAGCGGGCGATGACGATGGCGCCGACGATGCCCATCAACGCATCGGTCCAGGTCCAGCCCAGGTACTTGGCCAGCAACAGGGCGACGATCGCCATCACCGAGGTCAGCGCGTCGGCCAGCACGTGCATGTAGGCCGAGCGCAGGTTGTGATCGGCGTGCGCGTGGCGGTCGTGGCTGTGCGTCGGCGCAGGCGCGGCATGGGCGTGCGCATGCCCGTGGTGATCGTGCGGGTGGTGATGGCCGTGACCGTGCGCGTGATCGTGGTCGTGGTCGTGCCCATCTTGGTGCGCGTGCGCATGGTCGCCATGCCGGTGCGCGGCATGAGCGTGGTCGTGATGATGCCCGTGCCCGTGCCCGTGC
>NZ_NSGT01000074.1:0-23701 GCF_009192905.1 Xanthomonas sp. LMG 12459 | reverse complement strand
AATTGATGACAACCCCTAGGGCGTTCGCCCCAGGCAGAACCCCGTCAGTCGTCGTGCGGCTGCGCCGGGCCGGCGAGGATGCGCTGGTAGAACGCCAGGTCCAGCCAGCGGCCGAACTTGAAGCCGGCCTCGCGCACCGTGCCGGCGTGCACGAAGCCCAGTTGCTCGTGCAGGGCGATGCTGCCGGCATTGCTGGCGTCGATGCCGCCGACCAGCACGTGCACGCCGCGCGCCTGCGCGGTCTCGATCAGCGCCTGCAACAAGCGCCGCCCCGCGCCGCGGCCGCGATGGTCGCGGTGCACGTAGACCGAGTGCTCGACGCTGTACTTGAACGCCGGCCAGGCGCGGAAGGTGCCGTAGCTGGCGAAGCCGACCAGGGTGCCGTCGGCGTCCTCCAGGCCCAGCACCGGGAAGTTGCCGGCGCGCTTGGTCGCGAACCAGGCCGCCATGCTCTCCGGCGGGCGCGGCCGGTAGTCGTACAGCGCGGTGGAATGGACGATGGCGTCGTTGAAGATCTCCAGGATCGCCATCGCGTGGCGCGGTTCGGTGCAATCGACGAGCTGCATGCGGGCGGGGGGCCGGAGGGGATGCGAGGCGGCACAGTAGCAAGCAACCGGCGGCGCGTGCACACCCGCCCAGCGCCGGCGGCATTGCCGGGAACGCCGCATCCGGTTGCATCGGCGATGCCGTGCGGCCGGGCACAGTGCGTTCCATCGCCCGCGGGCTGGCGGGACAGGCAAAGCGCGCGACAATGGCGCTGGGCGCCATGCGCCTGCCGGCGCCGCGCCGGTGCCGCCGCGACCAAATGCGGCAGCCTTGAAGCGGCGCCGCCGATCCCCCATCTGGAGTCGTGCATGACCAGCCCCACCGCCCCTTCCGCGCACGCCTTCGGCGATCCTGCCGCGATCCGCAGCGAACGCGCGGCATCGGAGTTGCGTGCCGGGCGCCCGGTCCTGCTCGACGACGGTAACGGCCGCACCCGTGCGGTGATGGCGCTGGACAGCAGCACCGAACCGTCCTACCTCGGTTTCGCCGAGGCCAGCGGGCAGCGGCACTACCTGTTCGTGACCCCGCCGCGCGCGCAGGTGCTGGGCCTGGACGCGCCGCAGGGCGCGCGCATCGCCCTGGCCGAGCACTCCTACGACGCGCTGGCGGCGCTGGCCTACCTGCGCGACGGACCGGTACCGGCGCAGTGGCAGCCCGGCGACGCGCTGGATGCCGGCGCCGCCGAGATCGCGCGCCTGGGCCTGCTGCTGCCGGCGATGGTCGCGGCGGACCTGGGCGCGGACAGCAGCGCCTTCCAGGGCTGCCAGTCGCTGCGCCTGGACGACCTGGAACACGGCTGCGCCCTCGCCGCCTCCGACAGCTACACCCTGGTCACCCGCACCCAAGTGCCGCTGCGCGACCTGGGCCCCGGCGAATTCGTGGTGTTCCGCGGCGGCGTGGCGCAGCGCGACCAGGTCGCGATCGTGATCGGCCAGCCCGACCTGAGCGCGCCGGTCCCGGTGCGCGTGCATTCCTCCTGCCTCACCGGCGACCTGTTCGGCTCGCTCAAGTGCGACTGCGGCGATCAGCTGCGGCACGGCCTGGCCAAGCTCAAGGCGCTGGGCGGCGGCGTGCTGCTGTACCTGGACCAGGAAGGCCGCGGCACCGGCATCGCCACCAAGATGCGCGCCTACGGCTACCAGCACGACGGCCTGGACACCATCGACGCCGACGCGCAACTGGGCTTCGGCGCCGACGAACGCCGCTACGGCAGCGCCGTGGCGATGCTGCGCGGACTGGGCATCGGCCGCGTGCGCCTGCTCACCAACAACCCGAACAAGGCCGAGCGCCTGCGCGCGGCCGGCATCGAGGTGACCGAGCGCATCCCGGTCACCGGCACCATCACCGCCGAGAACGAAGGCTACCTGCGCACCAAGGCCGCCCGCGCCGGCCACGCGCTGGACGTGGACGCGCTGCTGCGCGCGGCGCGCTGAACCACCGCCGCGGCTCGGCACTCTCCACCGCCTGCGCGGATCGGGACGGAAACCGCGCGGCGGACAGCGCACGCCCGTCATCGCCGCGTTAGGATCGCAGGCCACGCCGCGCGCCCGCGCCCCGAGACCCCGACGTGATCGCACCGCCGCCCATGGAAGACTCACCCGCCGCGCCCGCGCCCAGCGCTTTCGCCGCCACCCCGGCGCCCGCGGACTGGCCGCCGGCCGACTGGCAACCGGTGCCGTTGCGCGGTGCCTGGCTGGCCGCACTCGGCGGCGGCTGCATGCTCGGGCTGAGCTTGGTGGTCGCCGCCGGCATCGTCGGCCTCAGCCTGCACAGCCTGCATGCGCTGGCCCTGGGCGCCGTGGCGGCGGCGGTGGGCAGCCTGTGCGGCGCCTGGGTCGGCTTCGTCCGCCACCGGCGCATCCGCTGGCGGCTGAATGCCCAGGGCCTGGACGTGTTCCGCGGGCGCCTGTGGCAGAGCGAGACGCACGTGCCGATCTCGCGCGTGCAGCACCTGGACCTGCGCCGCGGTCCGCTGGAACGCGCCCTGCGCCTGTCCACCCTGGTCGTGCACACCGCCGGCACCCGGCACACCGCGGTCGCCGTGCCCGGCCTGGACCAGGCCGACGCGCAGCGCCTGCGCGAACGCCTGGCGCACCAACTCGACCACGACGACGACGCGCTGTGAGCGACCTCGCCGACGCCGAACACACCGCGCCGGTCCGGCGCCTGCATCCGTGGTCGTGGCTGTTCGTGCTGTTGCAGCACCTCAGGCACTTCCTGCTGCCGTTGCTGGCGCTGCTGGTGTTCGGCAGCCGCGACGGCCACCGCGATCACGCCGATCACCTGGTGATGCTGGCGGTGTGCAGCGGGCTGGTGGCGGTGTCGCTGCTGCGCTATCTCACCTACCAGTACCGCATCGGCCACGACAGCCTGAGCATCCGCAGCGGCTGGCTGGAACGCAGCCTGCGCGAGATCCCGTTCGCACGCATCCACAACGTGGTGGTGCACCAGTCGCTGCTGCACCGGCTGTTCGGCGTGGCCGAGGTGCGGCTGGAATCGGCCGGCGGCACCAAGCCCGAGGCGCAGATGCGGGTGCTGCGGCTGGACCAGGCGCTGGCGCTGGAACAGCAGATCCGCCACCGCGCACCCGCCGCCGACACGATCGCCACGACCGATGCCGACGCTGCACCCGCTGCCGCGCCGGACAGCGAACTGCTGCTGGCGCTGCCCACCACCGAGGTGCTGCGCCAGGGCCTGATCTCCAACCGCGGCATGGTGGTGCTGCTCACCGCGTTCGGCGCCACCTACCACCTGTTCCCCGAGCGCATGATCTCCAACGCGATCGAGCACTACGGGCGGCAACTGTTCGGCTACGCCACGCACCTGCAACTGGGCTGGATGGCGGGCGCGGTGACCTTCGCCATGATGCTGGCGACGCTGTTGCTGCTGATGCGCGCCTTGTCGATGGGGCTGGCCATCGTGCAGTACCACGGCTTCCGGCTGAGCGAGAGCGAGCGCCGGCTGACCGTGGAGCGCGGCCTGCTGACGCGGTTGCGCAGCAGCGTGGCGCGGCGCCGGATCCAGGCCTGGACCCTGCACGAAAGCGTGCTGCAGCGGTTGCTGCGGCGGCGCAGCCTGAACATCGACACGGCGGTGATCCAGTCGCACCACGGGCACGGGCACGACCACGCGCTGACGGAACTGGCGCCATTGGCCACGCCGGCCGCCTGCGATGCGCTGCTGCAGCGGCTGCTGCCGCAGATCGCCTGGCCGCCGGCGCACTGGCACGGCATCGCCACGCGCTACTGGTGGCGCCTGTCGCTGCCGGCGCTGCTGCTGGTGCCGCTGCTGTGCGCGGGGCTGTGGGCCACCCTCGACGCCTGGGCCGCGCTGCTGCTGTTGTGGCTGCCGTGGTCGGCGTTCAAGTCCTGGCGCCAGGCGCAGCGCATGGGCTACGCGCTGGATGCGCGCTACGTGGCGGTGCGCGGCGGCTGGTGGCGGCGCTGGTGGCGGCTGGCCGAACTGGACAAGCTGCAGACGCTGCACCTGAGCCGTTCGCCGCTGGACCGCTGCTGCGGCACCGCGACCCTGTGGTTGGACACCGCCGGCGCCCGCCACGGCGAACCGCCGCTGCGCATGCGGCTACTGCCGGACGCGCAGGCGCGGGCGCTGTACGAGCAACTGGGCGCAGCGCTGGCGCAGCGACGGCTGCGCTGGTGAGCGCGCGCGGCGGCGCTGCGCGTCAGCGCCGCGCGCCGCGTCCCCAGTAGCCGATGCGGCGGCGGATCTTCAGCTTGCGCCACAGGTTCAGCGGCTTGCGCCGCGGGTTGCGCGCGCCCTCGGCGACGAACTCGTCGATCGCTTGCAGCACGCGCTCGCTGGACTGGCCGTCGCGGTAGGGATGCAGGCCATCGGCGAATTCGCGGATCGCCGCCATCAGCTCCGGCGGCCGCTGCAGCGCGCGGCGGATCGCCGGCTCGAACTGCGCCGGATCGTCGATGTCGATCAACTGCGGCCCCGGACGCCGGTTCTTGAAGGTCACCACCGGCTTGTAGGTGAGCAGGAACTCGTTGAGCGCGGACGAGGTGTCCGAGCACATCATGTCCACCTGCGGGAACAGCTCCAGGATGTTGTCGTTGTCGGCGAAGTGCAGGTACTCGCTTTCCAGCGCGCGGTAGCGGGCGACCATCGCCGGGTCCATCTTTGGATGGAAGGTGACGATCCAACGCCACTCGCCGCTGCGCGAGAGCCGCGCGACCTCGTCGTGGAGGATGCCGGCCGCGCTCCACGACGGCGAGAACGTGGAGTGGTACAGGATCACCGGCGGCTGCCGCACCGGCGCCAGTTCCGCGCCGATCTCGCGCATGAACGGGTCGATCTTGGGGAAGCCGGTCTCCTTGACCGCGAAGTGGCCGAGCTTGCGCGCCAGCGCACCGAACGCCGCGGTATCGCGCGGGCCGGTGGTGCAGTACAGATCGAAGAAGCCGCGCACGTAGATATGCCGCGGCTTGCCGGCATCGAAGCCGTGGAAGGTCTCGACCTTCACCCCGGGGAAGAAATGCGGCACCGCGTTGCTGGAGGTGATCACCGCGTACGGATTCCACGCCAGCACCTCTTCCACCGTCGCCAGATGGCGCTCGTCGGCGCTCAGATCCTCGGCGCCGGGGCCGTCGAAGAACCATGCCGCCTGGTCGCCGCGCGCGCGGATCGCCGCCTGCAGCGGGCGCAGGATCGCCAGCGCATAGCGCTCGGACCCGTACAGCAGATAGTGCTTGCTCATCAGTGCTCCAGATCGTGCCGTTGCAGTTGCGCCCGCGCCTGCTCCACCGAGGCCGGGTTGATCTGCATCTCGTAGTAGCGCATGCGCTTGTACAGCGCGTAGCTGGCCGCGGTCTGCGCCACCACGAAGCCGCGCCAGCCGTCGAGGAAGGCCAGCCGCAGCAGATAGTCCTTGAGGAAGGCGCCGGCGAACACGAACGGGCTCTGCCACATTCTCACCGGCTTGCGCTTGTCGCGCCAGCCGAGCGCCTTGAGTTCGGCGTAGCGCAGCACCTTGAGCTGCTTGTGTACCAGCGTCGGGTTGTGCAGGTGATTGAACGGCGGCGCGAACGTGGCGCTGGCGCCGTCGAAGCGCAGCGATTCGTGCACCCGCGCATCGCTCCAGCACGCGCGGCCGCGGTGGTACAGCCGCGCCAGGCGCTCGCCGACCATCGGTTTGTACCAGCGCATCGGCGCGCCCATGTACCAGGTGCTGCGGCGCAGCCACACCGCGTCCACGCGGTCCTCGGCGAGCAGTTGCGGCAACCGCGCCAGGCACTCGGCGCGCAACGCGTCGGACAGGAACTCGTCCGCGTCCAGCACCAGGATCCAGTCGTGCGCAGCCTGGGTGGAGGCGAAGTTGCGCTGCGGGCCGAAGCCCAGCCAGGCCTGCTCGACCACCCGCGCGCCGTGCGCGCGGGCGATCGCCACGGTGTCGTCGGTACTGCCGCAGTCCACCACCAGCTTGTCGGCGGCGAACGGCACGCTGTCCAGGCAGCGCGCGATGTTGGCGGCCTCGTTGTAGGTCATCACCACCAGGCTCAGCGGCAGGGTGGCGGCGGCAGCGTCGGCCATGGCGCGCGGTATCCGGAAGTCAGGCGCGGTGCCGGCGGTCGGCGCCGGGCGCCGTGCCACCCGGCGATGCGGGATCGGCAGTCTACCGGCTTCGCGCGGCGCCTTCAGCGCCCGGGCCCGGCTCCGCCTCGCGCGCGGCCAGCCCGATCAGCACGCCGACCAGGGCGACGTAGAAACCGGTGCTCACCTGGTGCGCGAACATCGACTGGGTCATGCCGCACAGCACGTAGGCCGCCACCACCATGATCCCGGCCGCCGCCGCGCCGTGGAACTGCGGCTGTGGCCGGCGCCGGTACAGGCGCAGCAGCAGCCACAGCGGCACCCCGTACACCATCAGGATCAGCACGGTACCGGGCAGGCCCTGGGTCGCGCTCCACTCGGCCAGGTCATTGTGTGCGTGGCCCAGGTGGCAGCGCTCGACGAAGCCCTTGCGGCAGTCGGGCAGGCGCAGCATGGCGTTGTCGAAACGGCCCACGCCGACCCCGACCACGGGGTGTTCGACGAAGGTCGCCGCCGCCACCTGCAGGCGTTCGATGCGCGCGCCGGCCGAGGAATCGCTGTCGCCGCGTTCGTAGCGCTGCACGTCGTGGTGCAGTTCGGCCAGGCGGGTCTGCTTGGTCAGCGCCGGCACGCTCAGCACCAGCACCGCCGCCAGCGCGGTGCACGCGCCCAGGATCATCAGACGCGTCGCGCTGTCGCGCCAGCGCAGGCACAGCGCGCTGACCACCAGCAGCAACAGCACGCCCAGCCACACGCCGCGGCTGCCGCTGAGCAGGATGACGATGCCGCCGGCCACCACCGCGGCGACGGCCCACGGCCATTGCCCGCGCGGCCGGCAGAACACCGCCAGCACCATCAGCATCAGCACCACGTCGGCCAGCACGATGGCGTTGGTCCAGCCCTCGGCGCGCGGCTGGCCCTGCAGTACCTGCACGCTGGCCAGCACCAGGGCGGCGAGGATGCCGAGCAGCGCGCCCCACCACAGCAGGCGCTGCGGCGGCCGCAGGGCATAGGTCCACAGCGCCGCCCACGGCAGCACCAGGAAGCGGGTGCGGTTGTCGATGTCCTTCAGCGGCTGGCCGAAGTACAGCACCGAGCACAGCGACAGCCCGATCACCAGCAGCGCCAGGATCCACAGCCAGCGCAGCGACGGCTGCATCGGCACCACCGCCTGGCGCAGCCGCGGCAATGCCAGCAGGCTGGTCGCGAGCAGCAGCAGGCCGAACGGCAGCAGGCCGCTGGGCATGCTGATCACCAGCGCCGGCAGGCACAGCAGCGCGAGCGCCGCGCCGCGCTCGGCCAGGGACTGGCGCGAGAACGCGGAAACGGCATGGCGTGGCGCGATCGGCTGGGACATCAAGGAGGGAAGGCCGTGGGGAGGGGGTGGTCGGCGATGATCCGGGGCGCTTCCCTAACCCGGCCTGACCTGCTCGCGATCGGCGCCATGGCTGGACGGCACGGCGGGCGGCGGCGTTTCCCCGAGCAGATCGGCCACCGCCGCGCGCAGGCGCTCGCCGAACTCGCGCCGGCGCGTCTCGAAGAAGCCGCGCGCGGCCGTGCCCAGGGCGTCGCACTGCATCGGCGACAGCGCCAGCGCCTGCCTCATCGCCTGCTCGAGGCCGGCGGCCTCGATCCGGTAGCGCACGCCGAAATTGTCCGGCCCCTCGCCGACCGGATCGATCAGCACGCCGCGCTCGGCGCTCACCAGTTCGTTCATCGGCGCCCCGTTGGTGGTGATCACCACCGCGCCGACGCTCAGCGCTTCCATGATGTAGTGGCCGAAGCCCTCCACCTCGGACGGACACAGGTGGAAGCGGTGCGCGTTCTGCAGCCGCCGCAGTTCCTGCTGGTCGAGGTAGCCGGTCAGGTAGTCGATGTTCTCGGCCTCGATCGGGTGGGACTTCTTCGCGCTCTGCACCACCGTCAGCCGCGGCCACTCGGGGTGCCGCGCCCAGGTCTGCAGCAGCAGCGCCGTGCCCTTGGCCGAACTGCGCCCGGCCACATGCAGGCAGGCGCGCTCGCGCGGGACCTCAGGACGGTAGCAATCGTCGCTGCAAAAGCCGATGAAGGCGGTCGGCGCCATCGTGGAGAACCGCTGCTCGGCCTGGCGGGTCTTGCACAGCACCTGGGCGAAGCGCGGCAGGCAGCGCAGCCACTTGTGCCGGAACCACTCCGGGTTGGGGATCAAGGCATTGCGCAAGCCGCTGCCCAGGCAGCGCGGATACACCCGCTCCAGAAAGATCTGCAGGTCGGCACGCCCGAACAGCAGGCTGCGCAGGAACAGGCGCAGTTCGCGCAGCCGATTGGCCATGCGCACGGTGCCGAAGCCCAGCACCTCGACCTGGTACTTGCCGGTGTCGCGCAGGATGTCGGCAACCACCTGCAGGTCGCGGCTGAGGCCGCCGCCGTTGTCGCGGCTGACGACCCGGATCAGGCGTGGCGGCACGCGCGTCTCCCTGCCCGCGCAGCGCGCCGGGCGCCAGCGGCACCCGCGCCACGCCGCCGCAACGCGCGGCTGCGGCTCATTCGAAGCGGTCCTTGTCCTGCTCGCGCAGGCGGTCGCGGTCGTCCTGGGTGACCACGCAGTGGCCGTGTATCGCACTGGCCGGGACCAGCCACCAGTCGCGCCGGTTGGACACGCCGGCCAGGATGCTCGCGTTGCGGTCCACACAGCCCAGCATCGCCGCCTCCTGCACCAGCAGCCAGCGCCGCTGCGGCGCCTGCGCCTGCCAGGCGATGCCGCGGCGCAGTTGTTCGTCCCAGGGCACCACGAAGCCGAAGGTCGTGGCCGGGCGGTCGGCCATCAGCAGGTTCTGCTCCTTCCAGGCGACCAGGCCGAGCTCGGCCTCCGGGCCGATGCGGCGCCCCACCGACTCCATCACGCCGCGCGCGGAACTCGACATGTTGATCAGCGGGTACACCAGCAAGCCGGCCATCACCCAGACCATGGTCAGGGTCGAGACCGTCGCCAGCTCCGGGCGGCGCCGCGCGAACGCGGCCAGGCTGGCCACGCCCCACAGGCCGATCGCCAGCAGGATCCAGGCCAGCACCTGCACGGTCGCCAGGTCGATGCCGCGGTCTTCCATCATCTTCGCGCGGAAGCCGTGCCCCAGCAGGATCGCCGCGCCCACGCCGCCCAGCGCCAGCGTCAGCAGCGCGGTGAACGCCAGCAGCAGGCGCTTGATCCCGGGCTTGCGCAACAGCCCTGGAATGAGCGGCCCCATCGCCAGGCACAGCATCGGCAGCGCCGGCAGCACGTAGACATCGCGCTTACCGGTCGGGATCGAGAAGAACAGCACCACCAGCGCCCACCACGCCAGCGGCAGCAGATAGCGCGCATCGCGCCGGCGCAGGCGCCGCGCCCAGGCGGGGATTGCCCACGGCAGCGCCAGCAGCACCGGCAGCCACATGCTCGGCATCACCCCGAAGAAGTACAGCGGCCCGTGCGCGTGGTCCCAGGATTTGGCGTAGCGCCCGGCGGTCTGCCGGAACAGGATGTCGTTGAGGTAGGCGCGGTACTCGGGCGCGTTGCTCGACAGCGCGGTGGCGACCATCGGCACCAGCCAGATCGACACCGCCGCCAGGAACGCCAGCGGCCCCAGCCAGAAGCGCGGATCGCGCAGGCCGACCCGCACCCCACGCCAGTGCGCCAGCGACGCCGCCGCGGCCGGCAGCAGCATCAGCAGCGCCAGCACGCCCACGCCCTTGGTGATGGTGCCCAGGCCGGCGGCGAACCAGCCCAGCGCCCACAACCGCCAGTCCGGCCCACGCAACAGGTGGCGCAGCAGCGCGTAGTTGGCCAGGGTGATGAAGAACACCACCAACGGGTCGATCTGCGCCTTCTTCGCTTGGTAGGTGAAGTGGAAGGCGAACAGCAGCGCGTAGGCCGCGTACATGCCGACGCGGCGTGTCCACAGGCGCCGGCCGAGGTCGTAGACGCAGGCCAGCGTGCCCAGCCCGGCCAGCAGCGACGGCAGCAGGAAGGCCACCCGCCAGTTGCCGAACAGCGTGTAGAAACTCGCCTGCAGCCACATCAGCATCGGCGGCTTGTCCGAGTACAGCTCGTTGCCGCGGTGCGGGAACAGCCAGTTGCCGCTCTCCACCATCTGCTTGGCGACCAGTGCGAAACGCGGCTCGTCGGCCGGGTGCGGATCGCGCAGGCCCAGGCCGGCGCCGAGCACCAGCACGGCCAGGATGGCCAACAACCAGAACTCTCGGGAGGCGCGGGTCTTCAGCATGGGACGCGATGATACCGGGGCCGGTTCATGCCGTCTTGCGGAACCTTGCGTAGTAGAAACCGTCGCAGTCCTGCTCGCCGGGGAAGCGCTGGCGGCCGCCGCCGGAAGCATGCCCGCAGGCCGCGCCCGGATCCTCCAGTGCCGCGCCCGGTTGCCGCGCCAGCAACGCCTGCACCTGCCGCGCGTTCTCGTCCTGCAGCAGCGAGCAGGTCGCGTAGACCAGCACCCCGCCCGGCCGCAGCACCTGCCAGGCGGCGTCGAGCAGGCGCACCTGCAGCGCCTGTAGGGCGATCACGTCCTCGCGGCGGCGATGCAGCAGCACGTCCGGCTGGCGGCGCACGATGCCGGTGGCCGAACACGGCGCGTCGAGCAGCACCGCGTCGAACGGCACGCCGTCCCACCAGTCCTGCGGCTGCGCCGCGTCGGCGACCTGCAGCTGCGCCTGCGCACCGGCGCCGGTGCGCGCGAAGGTCTCGCCGACCCGCGCCAGGCGCCGCGCATCCACGTCCAGCGCGGTCAGGCGCAGACTGGGATCGCGTTCGAGCAGGTGCGCGGATTTGCCGCCGGGCGCCGCGCAGGCGTCGAGCACGCGCGCACCGGGCGTCGGCGCCAGCACGTCGGCGACCTGTTGCGCCGCGCCGTCCTGCACCGACACGCGCCCGTCGGCGAAGCCCGGCAGGGCGCCCACCGCCAGCGGCGTCTCCAGGCGGATCGCATCGGCCAGCAGCGGCGAGGCCTGCGCGGCGATGCCGGCCGCGGCCAGCTCCTGCAGATAGGCGTCGCGGGTACCGCGCTGGCGGTTGACCCGCAGCCACAGCGGCGCCGGCTGCTGGCTGGCGGCGAAGATCGCCTCGGCCTGCTGCGGCCAGTCGGCGCGCAGCGCGTCGCGCAGCCACAGCGGCCAGCCCGCGTCGGCGGCCACCGCCGGCAGCCCGTCGCGCAGCGCGCGCCGCAGCAGCGCGTTGACCAGCCCGGCCTGGCGCGGCCGATCCAGCGCGCGCGTCGCCTCCACCGTCGCCGACAGCGCCGCGTGCGGCGCCAGGCCCAGCGCATCGAGCTGGGCGAAGCCGGCCAGCAGCAGGCCGCGCAGTTCGGCGTCGCGCTGTGGCAGTTGCTTTTGCAGCCACATGCGCAGTGCCGCTTCGTAGGCCGGGCGGCGGCGCAGCACGGCGAAGCAGATCGCCTCCACCAGCGCGCGGTCGCGCGGATCCGGCAGCGTCGGCAACGCGGCGGCCAGTTCGGCCTTGAGCGAGCGGCCGCGGTCGATTACCGCGGTCAGCACACGGGCGGCGACCACCCGCGGGGCCACGCCCGGCGGCCACATAGCGGCGGGCGTCGCGGTCATCGGCGGACGCTCCAGAATGTGTCAGGGATCAGCGCGCATGCCGTGTCGTGGTTGCGCGTGCGGATGATGGGGGTGCGCGACGCAGTGGACGCCCGCCCGCGCCGCAGCGCGGAGGCGGCCACAGCCGCGCCTGCCAGGCCCACCGCGGCGTACGCAGGCATGGTCGACGCCTCAGGCCAGGACCGGCAGGTCGCGCCGTGCGTTGAGGTAGTCGGCGGCGGTGATCGCCTTGCCGCCGTCGCGCTGCAGCACGCGCAGGCGCAGCGCGCCCTGGCCACAGGCGATGTCGATGCCCTGCTTTGACGCGGTCAGCACCGTGCCCGGCTGCTGCCCGTGGGCCAGGTCCAGCGCGATCGCGCCGTGCACCCGCACCCGCTCGCCGGCCAGCACCGCCTCGGCGACCGGCCACGGATCGAAGGCGCGCACCTGCCGCGCCAGCTGCGCCGCCGGCTGCTGCCAGTCCAGCCGCGCCTGCGCCTTGTCCAGCTTGTGCGCGTAGGTGACGCCGGCCTCCGGCTGCGGCTGGGCCACCGGACGCAGGCCGGCGCGCAGCAGGCCCAGGCCGTCGGCCAGCACCTGCGCGCCGAGCGCGGCCAGGCGGTCGTGCAACTGCCCGCCGGTCTCGTCGGCACCGATCGGGGTCCGCTGCGACAACAGCACCGGGCCGGTATCCAGGCCCGCTTCCATCTGCATCAGGCACACCCCGGTCTCGCTGTCGCCGGCCTCGATCGCGCGCTGGATCGGCGCGGCGCCGCGCCAACGCGGCAGCAGCGAGGCATGCACGTTCCAGCAGCCATGGGTCGGGATCGCCAGCACCGCCTTGGGCAGGATCAGCCCGTAGGCCACCACCACGATCAGGTCCGGCTGAAGCGCGCGCAGCGCCTGCAGGGTCTCCGGCGCGCGCAGCGTCTGCGGCTGCAACACCGGGATGCCGCGCGCCACCGCTTCCAGCTTGACCGGCGACGGGGTCAGCCCGCGGCCGCGCCCGGCGGGCCGGTCCGGCTGGGTGTAGACCGCGACCACTTCATGGCGCTGCGCAGCCGCGCGCAACGACGGCACGGCGAAGTCCGGCGTACCGGCGAAGACGAGTTTCATGGAGGCTGGGAACCGGGAATAGGAAATGGAGAATGGGAAAAGCGCGAACCCGGAAAGGCCACGGGTACCGCACTTACGATTCCCGTTTCTCCATTCCCGGTTCCCCGCTTCAAGCCACGTGCTTGCGCGCCTTGGCCAGCTTCTTGCGCACCATTTCGCGCTTGAGCGGGGACAGGTAGTCGACGAACAGCTTGCCGTCGAGGTGGTCCATCTCGTGCTGCACGCACACCGCCAGCAGGCCGTCGGTGCTCAGTTCCTGCGGCTGGCCCTGGCGGTCCAGGTAGCGCACGGTGATGGCGTCGGCGCGGGTCACGTCGGCGTAGATGCCGGGGACCGACAGGCAGCCTTCCTGGTACACCTGTTCGCCGTCGCGCTGCACGATCTGCGGGTTGATGAACACCTGCGGGGCGTTCTTCTCCTCGCTGACGTCGATGACCATGAAGCGCTTGTGCACGTCGACCTGGCTGGCGGCCAGGCCGATGCCGGGCGCGTCGTACATGGTCTCGAACATGTCGTCGAGCAGGCGTTGGAAGGCCGCGGAGGTGACCTCGGCGGCGTCGACCGGCACCGCCTTGGTACGCAGGCGCGGATCGGGGAATTCGAGAATGGGGAGCAGGGCCATAGCGGTACCCAAGATGGGGGCGCCGGACGATTCGGCAAGACCTGCGGATTCTACCCGTTTCTGCGCCCGCCGCTTGCGCCCGCACCAGGGTTCTGCACTATAGTGCGCGAACCTGTTGGGGAATCAGGCTTCGCGCTCATGTTCAATCGACTCCGTACGGTCGTCGCCGTGGCGATGCTCACCGTGGCGACCTACGCTGCTTCCGCCAGCATGGCCGCCGAACACCCCGACACCTACGTGGTGCGCAAGGGCGATACGCTGTGGGACATCGCCGGGCGCTTCCTCGGCAAGCCCTGGCTGTGGCCGGAAATCTGGCAGGCCAATCCGCAGGTGCACAACCCGCACCTGATCTACCCCGGCGACGTGCTCAGCCTGGCCTACCTGGACCGGGTGGCGCATGCCGAGGTCAAGCCGGGCCCGCGCCAGGACGCGCCGATCGACGCGATCCCGCTGGCGCAGGTGGAGCCGTTCCTGAAGAACCTGCGCGTGGTCGAGCGCATCGACAACCTGCCCTACGTGGTCGGCACCGAAGACAACCGGCTGCGCGCCACCGACGGGCAACTGGTCTACGCGGTCGGCCTCGGCCAGGCCCAGGCCGGCCAGCGCTACGCCGTGGTCCGCCCGACCGTGCGCTACCTGCTGCCCAAGCTCAGCGACGACCTCGACGCCGAAGGCCGCAGCATCCCCGGCAGCGGCAACCTGTGGCAGACCTTCGTGCCGCCGGACAAGCGCCGCGAGACCCTCGGCTACGAACTGGCCCAGGTCAACATCGGCACCGTCGCCCGCGTGTCCGCCGACGGCCGCCAGGCCACCGGCCTGCTGCTGCAGGACAACGCCCGCGAAGTGCGCGCCGGCGACCGCCTGATTCCGGTCGAGGCGCAGCCCTACGACCTGCAGTTCGTGCCGCATCCGCCGTCCGAGCAGGCGATGGCCGCCGGCCTGCGCGTACTGGCGGTGGCCGACGCGTTCAGCGCGGCCGGCCCGCGCGACGTGATCGCCATTTCCGGTGGCCGCCGCGAAGGCATCGACAACGGCACCGTGGTGTCGCTGTGGCGCCACGGCACCCGGGTCAACGACCGCGTGCGCCACCCCAACACCTCCCGCGCCGACGACGGCTTCACCGGCGGCAGCGGCACCGTGGCGCTGCCGGACGAGTACGCCGCGCACGCGATGGTGTTCCGCACCTTCGACAAGGTCAGCTACGCGCTGGTGATGGACGGCATCAAGCCGACCCGGATCGGCTACGACGTCAAGCACCCGGACGCGCACTGACCCGCGGCTGGGGACTCCCCCTACAGCGATTGCAGACGGCGCCCGAGGGCGCCGTCCGCGCCTGCGGCCTAGGCTGGGCGCATGTCCAGTCCGGTCATCGCCCCTGCCCACACACCCGCCGACCCGGCTCTGCTGCGCCTGTCGCTGGCCGGCGGCGCCAGCGCCCCACGCCGGCTGCTGCTGGAGCAACACGGCAGCCCGGCCGCGGCGCTGGCCGCCGGTCCCGCAGGCTGGCAGGCCGCCGGCCTGGATGCGGCGCAGATCGCCGCGCTGCAGCGGCCCGACCGCGCCGCGCTGGACACCGCCGAGCACTGGCTGGCGCAACCAGGTCGGCACCTGCTGGGCTGCCACGATGCCGACTACCCGGCCCTGTTGCGGCGCACGCCCAATCCACCACTGGCGCTGTACGTGGACGGCGATCCCACGGTGCTGTGGCATCCGGCCGTGGCCGTGGTCGGCAGCCGCGCCCCCAGCGCCGGCGGCCGCGACAACGCCTACGGCTTCGCCCTGGCTCTGGCCGCGGCCGGCTTTGCGGTGACCAGCGGCATGGCCAGCGGCGTGGATGCCGCCGCGCACCGGGCCGCGCTGTCGCGCGCGGACGGGCTGACCGTGGCGGTGGTCGGCACCGGCCCCGACCTGGCCTACCCGCGCCAGCACGCCGCCCTGCGCCGCCAGATCGCCGACCGCGGCGCGGTGGTCAGCGAGCACCCGCCCGGCACGCCGGCGCGGGCGGGGCACTTCCCGGCGCGCAACCGGATCATCGCCGGACTGAGCCTGGCGACCCTGGTGATCGAGGCGGCCACCCGCTCCGGCGCGCTGATCACCGCGCGGCTGGCCGCCGAGGCCGGGCGCGAGGTCTTCGCCCTGCCCGGCTCGATCCACAATCCGCTGGCGCGCGGCTGCCATCGGCTGATCCGCGACGGCGCCGGGCTGGTGGAAAGCGCCGAGGAGGTGCTGGCCGGGGTCGCGCCCCTGGCCGCCGCACTGGCCGACGCCTTGCGCGGGCGCCTGAACGCCCCCACACAGGGAGCCAGCACCGCGCGCGCGGCCACACCGGCCTTCCCCCACCCCGACTACCAGCGCTTGTGGCAGGCGCTGGGCCACGACCCCATCTGTATGGATTCAGTGATCGCACGCAGCGGATTGACGGCCGCGGCGGCGTCCTCCATGCTGCTGGCCATGGAACTGGATGGCTACGTGGCGGTCGAACGCGGTCGTTACACCCGCAAACCCTAGTTTCTTCACCTCCACAGCGTCTCGCGACGCAGGCCGAGGGGCAATGAAAGAGAGCATTCTGGATGTCCTGCTGTACCTGTTCGAACACTATTTCAGCGAAGACGCGGATCCGGTCCGCGATCGCGACTCCCTCCAGAATGGCCTGATCCAGGCCGGTTTCAGCCCCACCGAGATCAGCAAGGCGTTCGACTGGCTCGACGCCCTGGCCGACCAGCGCCCGGCCGTGGCGCAGCCGCGCATCGATGGCCCGATCCGCATCTACCACGGTCCGGAACTGGACAAGCTCGACGTGGAATGCCGCGGCTTCCTGCTGTTCCTGGAGCAGCACGGCATCCTCGACAGCGACCAGCGCGAGCTGGTGCTGGACCGCGCCATGGCCCTGGATCAGGACGAACTGGATCTGGACGACCTGAAGTGGGTGGTGCTGATGGTGCTGTTCAACCAGCCTGGTGCCGAGGCGGCGTACGCGTGGATGGAAACGCAGATGTTCGTCGACGAGCCGGAGCCGGTTCACTGAGTCGCTGACGGTCGCGCACGGATGCACGAAGACACTTCTCCATTGGCGATCTGGTACTACGTCGATGCCGCGCGCGAGCGGCACGGCCCGTTGCCGGCGTCCGCCCTGCTGGAACGCCTGCACGACGGCCGCCTGCAGCGCGAGACCCTGGTCTGGCGCGAAGGCCTGCCGGAGTGGCGGCCGCTGCACGCGGTCGCCGCCGAACTGGGCCTGCCCGACGCCCCCACCCCGCCGCCCTTACCGCCACCGCTCCAGACGGCCGCGCCCGTGCCCCCCGCTGCCACCGCCGCGCCGCGCAGCGGCCTGTCCGGCTGCGCGATCACGGCCATCGTCGGCACCATCGTCGGCGTGCTGCTGGTGGCGTTCCTGGGCATCGCCGCGGCGATCGCCCTGCCCGCCTACCAGGACTACCTGGCACGCGCGAAGGTCGCGCAGGCGCTCGACCACCTGGCGCCGCTGAAGGACCAGATCGCCGCCTTCAATGCGCAGGAGCACCGCTGCGCGGTCAACGGCGACACCGGCTTCGGCGCACCGCAGAGCTATGCCGGCGACACCATCGCGCAGGTGCGGGTCGGCCGCTTCGACAACGGCCACTGCGGCCTGGAAGCCACCCTGCACCTGCCCGGCACCAAGCGCCTGGATGGCAAAGCGCTGTGGCTGGACTACGATGAGCGCACGTCCGCCTGGAACTGCAGTTCCGATCTGGACGATCGCGTTCTGCCGGTTCACTGCCGCGGCGGCTGACCGGCGCACCGTTTTCGACTGCAACTCCCGGGGAACAGAATGACTGAGTGGTACTACGCCGACGCAGCGCAGCAGCGCCATGGGCCGCTAGCGGCCGCCGACCTGCAGCAGCGCTTCCAGCGCGGCGAGATCGGATTGTCCACCCTGGTCTGGCGCGAGGGCCTGAGCGAATGGCGCACCCTGGCCGAGTTCGTCGACGAACTCGGCCTGACCCAGGCACCGGCGCCGGCGATTGCCCCGATCGAGGTTGACCGAGAGACTCCTCCTCCGCCCCCGGCCGCGACCGTCCCCGACGCCTGGACCGCGCCCGCGCCGGCCGTGGCGGCGTCGCCCTACGCGGCGCCCAGCGCCGTGCTCGACGGTGGCGCGCGGGTGGTCGGCGGCGGCGAGGTGGTGCAGGCCGGTTTCTGGAAACGCGTGGCCGCCTACCTGATCGACGCGTTCCTGGTCGGCATCGTCGCCAACGTGATCCAGTTCGTGGTGATGCTGGGCTTCTTCGGGATCACCGGCTTCGGCAAGCAGCCGGACTTCAGCACTGCCGCCGGCATCGTCATGCTGCTCCTGCTGTACCTGCTGCCGATGGCGATCGCGGCGCTGTACTACGGCCTGTTCCACGCCTCCACCAAGCAGGCCACGCTGGGCAAGATGGCGGTCGGCATCAAGGTGGTGCGCACCGACGGCAGCCGCATCACCGTGTCCCGCGGCGTGGGCCGCTACTTCGGCTTCATGCTGAGCAGCCTGACCCTGGGCATCGGCCTGCTGATGGCGGCCTTCACCGAGCGCAAGCAGGCCCTGCACGACATGCTCTGCGACACCCTGGTGGTGGACAAGTGGGCCTACACCGACCACCCGGAATGGCAGCAGCGCAAGCTGGGCACGGTCACCGTGGTGATCCTGGCCCTGTTCGGCCTGCTGTCGGCGGCGGCACTGCTGGTGGTGGCGCTGGCGATCGGCGTGGCCGCCAAGGGCGGCTGGCACTGAGTCCGCGGCGGGCTCCGGGAACCCCCGCCGCCGCCCGCGCGCCTGCCCGGCCGGCGGGCGCCGGCTTGACAGCGGGCGCCGGACATGCCCACTAATAAATAAGCGCCGTAGCTGAACGCCCGGGGGTTCCATCCCGGGCGTCGGCTTCTCTGCGAGACCGCAACGCTTCACTAACCGGAGCAATTGCGCCACCCTACCGCCCCCAGGGCGTCCGCCCACGCCCATCGAAGCCCGACCCGCCATGTCCAAGCACCTGCTCATCGTCGAATCGCCCGCCAAGGCCAAGACGATCAACAAATACCTCGGCAAGGATTTCCACGTCCTGGCCTCGTATGGGCACGTGCGCGACCTGATCCCGAAGGAAGGCGCAGTGGATCCGGACGACGGCTTCGCGATGCGCTACGCGCTGATCGACAAGAACGAGAAGCACGTGGAGGCCATCGCCAAGGCGGCCAAGGCGGCCGAAGACATCTACCTGGCGACCGACCCGGACCGCGAGGGCGAGGCGATCAGCTGGCACATCGCCGAGATCCTGCAGGAGCGCGGGCTGCTCAAGGGCAAGCCGCTGCACCGGGTGGTGTTCACCGAAATCACCCCGCGCGCGATCAAGGAAGCGATGGCGCAGCCGCGGCAGATCGCCGGCGACCTGGTCGATGCGCAGCAGGCGCGCCGCGCGCTGGACTACCTGGTCGGCTTCAACCTGTCGCCGGTGCTGTGGCGCAAGGTGCAGCGCGGCCTGTCCGCCGGCCGCGTGCAGTCGCCGGCGCTGCGCATGATCGTCGAGCGCGAGGAGGAGATCGAAGCCTTCATCGCCCGCGAGTACTGGTCCATCGCCGCCGACTGCGCGCACCCCTCGCAGCACTTCAACGCCAAGCTGATCAAGCTCGACGGGCAGAAGTTCGAGCAGTTCACCATCACCGACGGCGACACCGCCGAGGCCGCGCGCCTGCGCATCCAGCAGGCCGCGCAGGGCGCGCTGCACGTCACCGACGTCGCCAGCAAGGAGCGCAAGCGCCGCCCGGCGCCGCCGTTCACCACCTCCACGCTGCAGCAGGAAGCCTCGCGCAAGCTCGGCTTCACCACCCGCAAGACCATGCAGGTGGCGCAGAAGCTGTACGAAGGCGTGGCGATCGGCGACGAAGGCACGGTCGGCCTGATCTCGTACATGCGTACCGACTCGGTCAACCTGTCGCAGGACGCGCTGGCCGAGATCCGCGACGTGATCGCCCGCGACTACGGCATCGCCTCGCTGCCGGACCAGCCCAACACCTACCAGACCAAGTCCAAGAACGCCCAGGAAGCGCACGAAGCGGTGCGTCCGACCTCGGCGCTGCGTACCCCGTCGCAGGTGGCCCGCTTCCTGACCGACGACGAGCGCAAGCTGTACGAGCTGATCTGGAAGCGTGCGGTGGCCTGCCAGATGATTCCGGCCACGCTCAACACCGTCAGCGTCGACCTGTCGGCCGGCAGCGAACACGTGTTCCGCGCCAGCGGTACCACCGTGGTGGTCCCCGGCTTCCTGGCCGTGTACGAGGAAGGCAAGGACAACAAGAGCGCCGAGGACGAGGACGAAGGCCGCAAGCTGCCGGCGATGAAGCCCGGCGACCGCGTGCCGCTGGAGCGCATCCTGGCCGAGCAGCACTTCACCCAGCCGCCGCCGCGCTTCACCGAAGCGGCGCTGGTGAAGGCGCTGGAAGAGTACGGCATCGGCCGCCCCTCGACCTACGCCTCGATCATCCAGACCCTGCTGTTCCGCAAGTACGTGGAGATGGAGGGCCGCAGCTTCCGCCCGTCCGACGTCGGCCGCGCGGTGTCCAAGTTCCTGTCCAGCCACTTCACCCAGTATGTGGACTACGACTTCACCGCCAAGCTCGAAGACGAGCTGGACGCGGTCTCGCGCGGCGAGGAGGAGTGGGTCCCGCTGATGTCGCGCTTCTGGGAGCCGTTCAAGGAACTGGTCGAGGACAAGAAGGAATCGGTCGACCGCGCCGAAGCCAGCGGTGCGCGCGAGCTCGGCACCGATCCCAAGACCGGCAAGCCGGTGAGCGTGCGCCTGGGCCGCTTCGGGCCGTACGCGGCGATCGGCAGCACCGCCGAGGACGCCGAGGACAAGCCCAAGTTCGCGTCGCTGCGTCCCGGCCAGAGCATGCACACCATCACCCTGGAGGAGGCGCTGGAGCTGTTCCTGATGCCGCGCAGCCTCGGCCAGGACCAGGGCGAGGAGGTCAGCGTCGGCATCGGCCGCTTCGGCCCGTTCGCCAAGCGCGGCAGCGTCTACGCCTCGCTGAAGAAGGAAGACGATCCCTACACCATCGATCTGGCCCGTGCGGTGTTCCTGATCGAGGAGAAGGAAGAGATCGCGCGCAACCGCATCATCAAGGAATTTCCCGGCAGCGACATCCAGGTACTCAACGGCCGCTTCGGCCCGTACATCAGCGACGGCAAGCTCAACGGCAAGATCCCCAAGGATCGCGAGCCCGCCTCGCTGAGCCTGGACGAAGTGCAGAAGCTGCTGGAGGAAACCGGCAAGCCGGTGCGCAAGGGCTTCGGCGCCAAGAAGGCCGCCGCCAAGAAGGAAGCCGCGCCGAAGAAGAGCGCGGCGAAGAAGGCCGCGGCCGACGCCCCGGCCAAGCCGGCGGCGAAGAAAGCGGTCAAGAAGGCCGCGAAGAAAACCGCCAAGAAAACGGTGAAGAAGGCGGCGAAGAAGACCGTGGCCAAGGGCGGCTGAGCCGCTCTGCGGATGGCCCAGGGCGGCCCGATGCACCCCCTCGAATAGTACGAGCGCGGGCGCCGAGCCGCCTTCTCGCTGCGCCGACGGCGTCTCTCAGCGCCTGAAGATCCGCGACAACCCGGTTTTTCTGTGGGAGGGGCTTCAGCCCCGACGCTTTATCGGTAAGGCGTCGGGGCTGAAGCCCCTCCCACAGAAAAGCGGCGGGCCGGAGACTTGCGAAAATCCCGAGTCCCGCCCAACCGACCCTCATTGTCCTTAGACGACGACGTGCCGCATGATGCGCGCATGACCGACCTGTCCCTGAGCCATGCCGTCGCCGTCCTGCGCAAGGGCGGCGTGATCGCCTATCCCACCGAAGCGGTGTGGGGCCTGGGCTGCGATCCGCACGACGAGACCGCCGTGACCCGCCTGCTGCGAATCAAGCAGCGGCCCGTGGACAAGGGCCTGATCGTGGTCGCCGCCGAACTGGACCCGTTGCGCCCGTTGCTCGACCTGTCGGCCCTGCCACCGGACCGGCTGGCCGCGGTGCTGGCCAGTTGGCCCGGACCGCATACCTGGATCCTGCCCGCCGCCGCGCATGCGCCGCCCTGGATCACCGGCGCGCACCAGGGCATCGCCGTGCGGATCAGTGCCCATCCGCTGGTGGCCGCCCTGTGCCGGGCCTGGGGCGGCGCGCTGGTCTCGACCAGTGCCAACCGCGGCGGCGAGCCGCCGGCACGGCAGCGCAGCGAACTAGATCCGCTGGTGCTGGGCGACCTCGACGGCCTGCTCGACGGCGACACCGGCGGCCTGGCCCAGCCCACCCCGATCCGCGACGCCGCCAGCGGCGAGATCCTGCGCGCCTGAGGCGCTGCTCTTCGGCGCGGCGCACCTGTCTTCCGCCGCGTCGGCGTCTGGCGGCAATGGCGCGATGGAACCACGCGGGCGCTTCGCGCACCGGACCCTCACCCCAACCCCTCTCCCGGCGGGAGAGGGGCTTTGGCTTCTCCCTTCTCCCACCGGGAGAAGGTGCCCCGCAGGGGCGGATGAGGGTACGGGCGAAGCCTCGCAGCGACAGATCAACACGGCAGCACTGCCGCGACGCCACGCGCCCTGAATCACGCACACCCACCACCCTTTCCCTGGCTGCCCAAGGCGCGCAAGATGCGCGCATGCGCCTCCTTCTCCGCCCATTGCTGCTGCTGAGCCTGTCGCCTTGGATCGGTGCCGGCTGGGCGCAACAGACGCAGACGGTCAGCAGCGACGGCAGCAATGCGTCGGTGCGCATCTATCGCTGCATCGCCGCTTCCGGCGCGGTCAGCCTGCAGAACGCCCCCTGCGAGAACGCGCGCCAGCAGCAGGTGCTGGACATGCAGCGTCCGCGCGATCCGCCGCCGCGGCCGACCACCACCATCAGCACCGATCCGGCACGCGCGCAGGCCTCGCCGGCGCCGCTGCCGCAGCGCGAACTCCGCATCGTCACCGTGCAGCCTGCGCAGCCGATGTACGAGTGCGTCACCCCGGAAGGCGCGCGTTACACCAGCGACGACAACGCCGGCAATCCGCGCTGGGTGCCGCTGTGGGCCTATGGCTATGCCGAGGGCCCGTACGCACGGCCATCCGGGCGCGGCCCCGATGGTCGCTCGCCCGGCCCGCCGGGACCGCCTCCGCCCGGCGGCCCGCGCCCGCCCGGTCCACCGCCGCCTGGGGTGTCCGCCGGCGCCGGCGTGATCGTGCCGGCCGGCAGCACGATGATCCGCGACACCTGCACCGCGCTGCCCGAGCAGGAAGTCTGCGCACGCCTGAGCGATCGCCGCTGGGAACTGATCCGTCGCTACAACAGTGCGCTGCAGAGCGAGCGCCGCGCAATGGAAACCGAGCAGCGCGGCATCGATGCGCGTCTGGCGCGCGACTGCGGCGGCAGCTGATGCGGCGCGCACTCTGCCTCGCCGTGGTGCTGACCTGTGCCGGCGCCGCGCACGCCGAACCGGTGGTGTTCTATCGCTGCACCGACGCGCAGGACAACCTGACCATCCAGAACCAGCCCTGTCCCAAGGGCATGCGCCAGCAGAAGAAAATCATGCAGGGCGTCAGCAGCGCCGCGCTGCCGGCCGCGCTCGCCGCCCAGCCTGCGCCATCGTCGCCACCGGCGAGCGCCGCGAACGATGCCACGCCTGCGGACGCGCCGGCCACGGCCGACACCGCGGCAGCTGCACCGCCACCGCCACCACCTCCAAAGCTGCCCCCGCCATCGCTGTACACCTGTACAACCCGCGAGCAATCGTCTTACATCGGCGAGGCCGCCCAACCGCCGCCGCGTTGCGTACCACTGCACACGACGGACCTGGACGGTGGCCCCAACCAGGCCGGCGGCAGCGCCTGCGAAGTGCTGCGCGACCAGTGCCAGCCGCTGCCCGCCGAGCAGCTGTGCGATGCTTGGAAGGATTACGTGGCCGAAGCCGAGACGCACTGGCGCTTCGCCGTGCCCGAGCATGCCGAAGCGCTGCACGCGGAGTTCGAACGCCGTCAGCACCTGCTCGAGGCCAGCAACTGCGGCGCAGAACAGCCAGCGCCGTAATCCATCTCGCTCCCGCGTGGGGTGCGCCTGGTTGAGTAGGAGCGGCTTCAGCCGCGACCGAGCGTTACCGGGAAAGCCTGGTCGCGGCTGAAGCTGCTCCTACGGATTACCCCGCAACCGATCCACCGCAGTAAGCGCGCACCCACCTTGTGGGAGGGACTTCAGGGCACCTCGAACAACCTGCCACGACCTGGAGCCAGGGGTAGCATCTGTCGCAACGGCACCAGAGCGGCGCCTGATCGTGGTGGTTGGGAGGCTGATGTG
>NZ_NSGT01000073.1:0-14462 GCF_009192905.1 Xanthomonas sp. LMG 12459 | reverse complement strand
CGGCGTGGCTGCTGCCGCTGCCCAGCGCCACGGCGCCGGCCTGCGCCGCCGCTGCGCCTGCACCCAGCGCCAGGCTGTTGTCGTCGTCGGCATGGGCGAATTTGCCGATGGCGGTGCCGTTGCCGCCTGCGGAAGTGGCCCCGTAGCCAATGGCGGTGCCGTTACCGCCTGCGGAAGTGGCCCCGTAGCCCATGGCGATGCTTTTCTCGCCGCTGGCATCAGCGGCATTGCCGATGGCGATGCCGCTGGAGGCTGTGGATTTAGCCGTGTAGCCCATGGCGATGCTGGCTCCGCCATTGGCATTGGCGGCGTAGCCCATGGCGATGCTTTTCTCGCCGCTGGCATCAGCGGCATTGCCGATGGCGATGCCGCTGGCGGCTGTGGATCTAGCCGTGTAGCCCATGGCGAGGCTGGCTCCGCCATGGGCATTGGCGGCGTAGCCCAGCGCTATGTTGTTGTCGTCGCTCTTGTTTTTCTCGTCGCCCGCCACCGCGCGACTGCCCAGTGCCATCGCATCACTGCCGTACACGGCCGCCGACGACCCAATCGCAGCACTGTTGGCACCTGTGGCCGTCGCATTCACGCCCAGCGCCAGGCTCTTGCCGCCGGTCGCGTTGGCTGCACTGCCAAGCGCCACATCGGCACTGGCACCGCTTTGGGAATTGCCGGCCACCGCTGACTTACCGAGCGCCACCGAATCATCTACGATGGCATTGGCGTCGTTGCCTATGGCGATGGAATTGTCACCCTGTGCCTTGTTATGCGCCTCAAAATTGGAATAGCTGCCGATCCCGATGGCACCGACGCCCGAGGAAACGACAGCATCGCCGACCGCGATGGCACCTCGCGCGGTCGCCCTCAAATTAATACCAAGCGCGATCGAGGACTCTCCGCCTGCCAATACACCACTAGTGCCGGTGCCTACTGCCACGCTATTCGTATCTTGCGCTTCCGCACGATTGCCGATCGCCACTCCGCGTATCCCGCTCGCCGAGGAGCGCACACCGAAGGCGGAAGCGTCATCGCCGGTGGCCTCAACTTGATAGCCAGTCGCAATGGAATGGCCACTCCCAACAATACCGGCACCTGTTACTAGGCTATTTTCATTCAACGCTGCAGCCGTATCGTCAAGCGCCCAGGCTCGCCCCTCGGTCGCCGCGGAGTACGCACCTTCCCCCTTACCGGCGGCGCTCGCGTTATAGCCCTCCGCGATCGCAGTCCCATCGTCATTGGTCGCAGTCTCATCGCCGCTGGAGGTCTTGGCATTGATCCCAAACGCGTCTGCAGCCGAGGACCAGGCATTCGCAGCGTCGCCAACCGCAATTGCCTTATACGCGTCAACCTGACAATAAGGATTCTTGCTCCAAGACTGACAACCCAACACCCGGAACATCCCACCGGCCTCCACCTGGGCGGCCATCGCCTCACCACTGACGCCGAACGTCGCCAACAGGATCGCAACGAGCAAGCAGGCAGCGACAGATTCTTTAGACTTGGCACCTTGGCCTTTCGACCTACTCTTCGCCAGTTCCGACGCAATCACCCATGCACCGATAGTGCGATTCCACACAACCCTGAATACCCTATTCATTTCGGACCACCTGTAATTTATAGAGCAGAGAAAGTTAGAATTTTGTTGGCGCAGCAACGACGGGGAAGCCTCATCCCGTGCATGAGCGAATGCCCCAAACCGCGCATTCGGCATTGCGCCCGCCAGAAAAAATTTAGAACGTCTTCGACAAGGACACGATGGGAAAACCCCATTCCACACATGGGCGAATGCCCAAAACCGCACGTTCGGCATGACGATCGACAGAAGAAAACTGACACTTCTTCGACAAGGGCAAGACGGGGAAACCCCCAGTCATGCACGAGCCAATACCCAAAATCCGGTCTCTGGCATCGAAAGATTCAGCCGACAGCACAGACGCCATGCGGCTTCAATCTCAGTTTCGCCACCGATGAATGGCGAAGCTGACGTATGATTCGGCGAATAACATCGCGCATGACGGCAGCGGCAACAGGACCCAACAATGGACAGGATCAGAGTCGGTATCGCCGACGACCACCCGATCGTGCTGCTCGGCGTGACCAGCGTGCTGAAGAACACGCCGGGCATCGACCTGCTCTTCAGTTGCGACGGCATCGGCCAGTTGCTGCGTGAGCTCGTCAAACAGCCGGTGGATGTGCTGCTGTGCGACTATGAATTCGAAAGCGACCCGCAAGCCGACGGGCTGCATCTGCTGCAGCGCCTGCGCCGGCTGGCGCCACAGATGCGATTGCTGGTGCTCAGCGCGCACACCGCACCCTCGATCGTCTCGGCGGCGCTGCAACTGGGCGCCTCCGGTTTCATCGGCAAGAGCCGCGCGGATTTCGGCAACCTGGCCGCGGCGGTGCAGGAAGTCGCCAGCGGCCGCCTCTATGTCCCCGGTTCGCTGTCGGCAGCGCTGCTGACAACGCATTACCGCAAGAACGGGGCCATCGGAATGGACGCGCTCTCCGCAAAGGAAGCCACCGTGGCGCGAATGACCGCCGATGGGCTATCGCTGAGCGAGATCGCCGATCGGCTCAAGCGCAGCCCCAAGACCATCAGCAACCAGAAGATCGCGGCGATGAAGAAGCTGGGCGCCAAGAACGACGTCGAACTGGCCGCGCTGCTGCGCGAGTTGGACAGTCAGGGCGTCTAGCGCGCGTCATGGACGTTGAAGAACAGATGCGGCTTTGTCGAGCGAGAGGATGGGAAGGACGACCAAGTGAAGCTCCGCCGAGGTTCTGGGCGGACCGCCATCATCGTGGGTCGCGCGTCGGAATCGATTGAGCCAGCCATCGTTTCGCTGCACCAACGGCACGGCAACGGGACGGAATCCCTTGCGGGATCAGAACAGCGTGGTCATGTCCAGTTCGATGCTTTTTCATGGCCCTTTGCGTCGGACGCTAACCGGCGTTGCCCTGGCCGATGAGAGCGGGCGCGGCTCTTGCCCCTGACGTATGCGAACGTCTTGTGCCAGCGATCGTGCCTGGGCACACTCCGCGTCAGCCGGCTCGACCTGCACCGCCAGCGACTGGCGGCGCATGCCCGGGGCCATCTAAAGCGGCTGACAAAACGGCTGCGCAGCCGCCAAGGCGAACCGGCTCGTGCCGTCCATCCAGCGCTATGCGTCGAGCATCATGCACTGATCGCGTTTGCGCTTCCGCATGTGCGGTTCCAACAGGCTCAGGGAGTGTCAGGCAGAACGCAGCGCGCGCGCCCTCATCATCGGAGACATCGCCCGGACACGACCGCGTCGGCGACGCCACCTGCGATGACTGGACTGACTCAACGTGGGAGCCAAGCGCCAATCGGCGTCACTTCGGCCGCGTCGTCGGCCGCTTCAACGCAGCGATTGCTCCACATGCATAAGCAACTGCCGGCAACGCGCCGACAGCACAGCCCAATCCGCGCTCGGGCAGAGCTCCTGCACTACTTGCAGTTCCGCCAACAGATCGTCCGCCCCCAACGCCATCAAAGCGCCCTGCAGACGGTGTAGGCGCCGACGCAACAATTCCAGATCCTGCAAGACCAGCGCCTCCTCGATCGATTGCCGCTCCGCGTCCCACTCGGACCGGAGCGCCTGCCACAGCAAGGCATCCAGCAGTTCGTCCGAAGGAGGTTCCCGGCCGCCCTCGGAAACCTCGGAGGAATTGCGGACGAGCATCGTGCTCCTCAGGACACGGCGCAAGTCGTTCAACGACACAGGCTTTTGCAGCAGATCGGAAAACTGCTCGGTATCGGCGCTGATCTCCGCCGCGGCCGACGCGGAGGTGGCTACGATCCGCGCTCCCGGATCGAAATCGCGCAACTTCCGCAGCAGGCCGACGCCATCCAGTTGCGGCATGCCCAGATCGGTGATGACCAGATCGGCGCGGCGCTCGAGCCACAGCGTCAGCGCCTCCATTCCATCGACGGCCACCCGCACGCGGCGGCATCCCAACGCGGCAAGTTGGTGCTTGATCAGCGTACGGTTCACCGCATCGTCTTCGGCCACCAGGATGTCCAGATCCTGTTCGACCACCTCCTCGGCGAGCCCCCCCGCATAGCGTTCGGCGGGGCGGGAAGTGATACCGGTCAGTGCGCTCATGGCGTCGAGCAATCCTTCGCGGCTCAGTGAACTGACCTCGACCCGCGTTTCGTGGCGATGCGGCACCAACGGCCCCTTTGCGGTCACGAATACGGTGCCCAGCGCCGGCACCGCGCTCAGGTCGGCAGCGTTCAAGACGCCGCCATCGGCCTGCGCCAGCACCCGGATGTGCAAGCGCGCCGGTTGCGCGTTCTCGTCGTACAGGGCTGCGCCCCAGCGGCGCAACCGCTCGGCGAGCATGTCCCGCCATGCCGGCTGCGCGCACACCAGATCCACCGTGATTCCCTCCAGCGCGTGCGAGTCGGCAGGAAGCGCGCGCGCTTTGCGTTTGAACGGCAGGTCGACCCGGAACACGCTCCCCGCACCGGGTTCGCTGCTGACGCTGATGCGCCCGCCCATCAAGCGCGAAAGATTGCGGCACAGGAACAAACCCAATCCGGTACCGCCGAAACGGCGACTGATGCTGTCGTCGGCCTGCGCCAGCGGGTTGAAGATCGCCGACTGCATCGAGGCGGGAATCCCGATGCCCGTATCGGCGACCTCGAAACGCGCCCACACCGTGTCGTCCTGTAGCTTGAGACAGCGCGAAGAGATCATGACCGAGCCACGCTCGGTGAACTTGGCCGCATTGCCCAGCAGATTTTGCAGGATCTGCGCCAAGCGCTGGTCGTCGCCCTGCATCACGGCATCCAGCTCCGGGTCCGTCACGCAGTAGAAAGCGACGCCGCTCTGCAGGATCGACGCGCCGAAACTGCGCGCGCAACGCTCCAGCACATCGTTAGGCGACATCGGTACTGGATTGATCTTCAGCGCGTTGGCCTCGAGCTTGGTCGAATCGAGCAGATCGTTGACCAGAGTGAGCAAGGCGTCGAACGAGCGGCGGATCATGTCCACCCATTCGCACTGCACCAATCCCAGTGGGCTGCGCGCCAGCAGTTCCAGGTGACCCATCGCGCCATGCAACGGCGTGCGGATCTCATGGCTGACGATCGCCAGGAACATCGACTTGGCCCGGTTCGCTTCGTCGGCGGTCTGCTTGGCTTCTATCAACAGCATTTCGTTGGCTTTGCGCTCGTTGATGTCGACCAGCCCCAGCAACACCACCGAGCGGCCGTCGAAGCGGGTCTGCGACGACGCCACGCCGATGTAGCTGCTCTGACCCTCGGCGATGTCCCACTGCACCTCGATGAACGAATGCTGCGCGCCGGGCACCGATTGCGCGCTGCGCTCGCGCATGACGTGTCGGTAGAAGTCCTCGCTGCGGTCGCCAAGCATGCGTTTGGCAACGCCGTTCTCCAGCATCACCGACTCGGTCCCCGGCGCGTAAATGCCGATGCCGATCGGCAAGGTGTCGATGATCGCCTTGCTGAAGTGTTCGGCCTCGATCAGCTTCTCGGCGCTGCTGAGCAGCGGCCTGGTCACCCTGAGATCGAAATAGATGACGGTTACCCACATCAGGACGAGCGCCAGCAGGCACACAAGCGCACCGGTGAAGAATTCGTACTGAAGATTCGCCAGCACGTCGCTCCAGGTATATGCGTAGACCGCGATCCAGTCCGGACCACCGATGCGCTGGGCCACCAGGAAAATATCGTTCCGGTACAGGGTGATCGGCTCGCCGGAAACTCCGCGGAACTGCGCCGCTTGTGCAAGAACCCGAGCCAGCAACGCCGCCTGGTCCGGATCTTGCGGAGGATCGCGGAGGTTCAGCTGACCCTCCTTGTTCAGCAGGAAGAACCCCGGGCGCCGGACTTCCCTGCGCAGGAAGAACTGCATGAACTGCCGATCCGGCAGCGACAACGCGACAGTGAAGACCCGCTTGCCATCGTGGAACATCGGCACGATGAGTTGCGACACGGAAGTTTGCCCGTCGCTGGCATCGGCTGGGCGCCACAACAATCTGTATTTGCGCAGGACTTGCGTCGGCGTCGACGCCACAAGGCGCTCCACCGCGGCGATGCGCTGGCGAATGAAGGCATCGGCGCCCTGGCGGCGCGCACTGTCCAACGCTGCCGTGCCCAGCACGGGAGACGCGGCCAGAAAACTGCCGTCGGGCGCATACAGGAACCCCTCCAGAGTCACGCCGGCCTTTCTGGCGTCGATGGAAGGTGCCGCAGAGATATCGCGGACCACCCGCATCGCCGTTGCCAGCCGCTCGGTATCGCCCGCACCGGTCAACACGCTCGCCAGCGTAAAAGGGGTCGCGGTCAGGTCGTCCGTGGTCTGGGCGAAGCCGTGTCCGTCGGCCAACTTGCGCGCATAGCGCTGCACGGGGACGGTATCGTTCTGCCGTAGATTCCATACGCCTTCGTAGACATCGGCGAATTGGATCAGCCGCGCCGACAACTGATCCACCTGAGTCTGCACTTCCTCGCTGTCCTTGACGAACTGCGCGACTTGCTTTTCGCGATACTGATTGATGATACCGCTGCAAAACAGCCAGGCAGCGGTGACGATGGACAGCGAAAGCGCGGTCGCCGACCCGTAGAGGATGCGCCGGTAGTGTCGTCCAGTTCTGGCAAGTAATTTTTGCGGCATCTCGGCTCTCGGAACGCCCTGCGACGCCGCGGGCAGGCGAATGGCCGCAGGATAGCTCAGCGCCATCTCGCTCGCCAACGCAGCAAAAATCCGGCCTTTCGGCGCTGTCCGGCTCGCGTCCACGCCTTGCCGTATGCCGCATCGCGCGCACTTGCGTCTTTGGGCGCGCGCCCATCCGCGCTTGAGGCACGCGCCATTACCGCCGCCGCGATCTGCAGACAAGCTGAGATTCTCGGCAAGAGCCGGGTTCCCGCGTTGCCGCCCACACGCCACCGATGAGGCTGTCATGAACAAAAGCGCACATGTTCCGTTCTTCAACATCCGCAATGCCTTGATCGCATACGACAGCGAACTGCGGAGTTCCTACGTCGGCAAGCTGCTGCAACGGCTGGGCGTGGCAAAGGTCCATAGCGCAAGCAACAACGACCAACTGCTCGAACGGATGCGCACCACGCCGATCGATCTGGTGGTGACGTCGGCGCGCTTGCAGGGCGCATCGGCCCTGCAATTGATCGATGCCCTGGCCGACAGCCATTTCAGCGGACATGTCATCGTCGGTGGAGTGACGGACATGCGCTTCCAGAGCGCAATCCATGAATATGCGCAGCAACGCGACGGCGGGCTGATGCAATTGGTCTTCGCCGGAGAGGCGCTGCGGCTGTTCGACTTCACCGACATGCTGTACCGCGCAAACCCGTCGACGACCATCGATAACGATGGCCAGCTCATCGAGAATACCGCTCAGCGCATCACCGCCGACGATGTCCACGCCGCCTACCGCACTGGAGAGATTTCCGCCTTCCTGCAGCCGAGTTACTGCCTCACCACCGGCGCCATGGCGGGCGCAGAAGCGCTGGTGCGATGGCAGCACCCGACATTGGGCGTGCTTGGCCCGAACCATTTCCTCTCTCTCCTGGAGGAATGCGACCTGGGGGAGGAGTTGATCGGCCAGTTGATCGACACGGTGGCCAGCGTCAGCAGCTCGCTGTCCTTGCCATCAACGCTGAAACTGTCGATCAACGTATCCGCCACCCGTCTCGTCTCGGCGAGCTGGGCGGACTGCATCGTCCAACGCCTGATTCGTTCGGGAGGCGTCCCCCACCATTTCGCCATCGAGGTGACTGAGGACGGAATGGATCACTGCGACCGCCACATCGCCGGCGCCGTGGCCCACTGGCGACTCAATGGAATCGATTGCGCCATCGACGATTTCGGCACCGGGGGATCTTCGATCCACCGTCTGTGCATGGCGCCTTTCAACATCCTGAAGATCGACCATCAGATGGTCCGGCGCTCGCGGCTGACCACGCATGTGTTCGAAACGCTGGAGGGCATCGTTCGGCTGGCGCACGGCATGGGAATGCGCGTGGTCGCCGAGGGCATCGAAACCGAAGAGGACGCGGCGCGCATGCGCAGCATCAGATGCGACATCGGTCAAGGCTACCATTTCAGCCGGCCATTACCCGTGCAGGAATTCATGGCCCTGGCATCCTCGCACACCGTGTTCGGACAACGCATCGAACCTGCCGCTACGGCCGCTATCTGACGCTTGCCATCTCGAGCAGCGCATCGCCCAAGCAAAAAACTTCATCCCTGCCGAAAACTCCGCATGTCACGTAAAAACCTCCTCCTGCTCACCCTCGCCCTGGCCAGCCTCGCGTCGATCGTCGTGACCGCCGGATAAAACAGCGCCTGCCCCGCGCGCGGCTGCGGGCGGGGCAGGCACAGAGCAAGCCTTACTTGCGGCGCTCGATCACGAAGTTGCCGACGTTGACGCCCAGATCGACGCCCTCGCCCGTGCCGGCCAGGGCCAGCGAGATATCGCCCTTGGTGACGACCTGTGCGGTGCTGGACTTGACCACGCCGGCATGCGCTTCGGCGGCGGCATAGGTGCCGAACAGATCGTTGAGGCTATAGGCGCCGGTGAAGGTGCCGCGGCCACCGACGATCTTCGACTTGCCGACCGTCAGGCCACCGCCCTTGCTGCTGATCTTGACCGGGATCACCGCGCCGTCGTTGCAGGTGATGGTGCCGGTGCCCTTGGCGGTCTTGTAGAACACCGACCAGCCGGACAGGTTGAAGGACAGCTTGCAATCGATGTTGCCGGCGGCCTGGGCCTGCGGCGCGAGCGCGGCCGCACCCAGCAGTGCGAGCAGAGAGAGCGACTTGATCATGTGGGCATTCCCGGTGGGTGGACAAGGCACGAGGGTAGCAATGGGTTTGTCGCGGCCGCGACAAGGTTGCGGGGGTATCGCGCGCGCGTTCAGCAGGCATTTCCACTCGCGGCAGGGACGGTCGGCCCCGGCTTGGTGGGAGCGCAGGCAGGACGCGAGGCCGGCGCCAACATCTCCAGACTCGTTTGCGGCGACCCGACCTGATTGCCTCGGTGCTTTGTAGGCGTCAACGCGCATGCAGCGGGGACGTGCGAAGCACTTGCTGATGGCGTAATGCGTCGGGACTGAAGTCCCTCCCACAATGCGCCCGCCACGCTTGCCGCAACATGCTGCGGGAGGGGCTATTGCCGCGCTTTCGGAATCCGCCGCGACAGGGGTTACCGGGAAAGCCCGTCGCGGCTGAAGCGGCTCCTACGACAGGCGTCTTCGGAAATAGCACGATGAGCTTTCCGGCGTCACTGGAGCCGCAGGCTAGTCGTCCAGACTGAAGGCATCCGCATCGAGCATGGCCGGGAAGCGCGCGCGGTGCGCGGCCAGTGCGGCGGCGGAGATGGTGGTGGTGGCGACCTGTTCGCGCTCGCGGATCTCCAGTTGCGGCTGGCCGAGGAAATCGATCACCGCACTGTCGCCGGCATAGTGCAGGTCGTTGCCGTCCACGCCGACGCGGTTGACCGCGGCCACGAAGCACAGGTTCTCGATCGCGCGCGCGCGCAGCAGCGTACGCCAGGCGTAGGCGCGCGCCGACGGCCAGTTGGCGACGAACAGCTGCAGATCGAAATCCAGCTGACCCGGGCGCTCGACGTCGTAGCGGTTGCGGCAGAACACCGGGAAGCGCAGGTCGTAGCAGACCTGCGGATTGATCCGCCAGCCCTTCCACTCCACGCACAGGCGTTCGTGCCCGGCGGCATAGCGCAGGTGTTCGTTGCCGTAGCGGAACAGATGACGCTTGTCGTAATGCTGCAACGCGCCGTCCGGCGTGGCCCACAGCAGGCGGTTGAACACCTTGGCCTCGCCATCGGCGCCGGGCACGCGCAACTGCACGCTGCCGGTCACCGCCGCGCCCAGCCGTGCCGCCTGCTCGCGAATCCACGCCACGGTCGGCCCGTCCATGTCCTCGGCCTGCGCCAGCGCATCGTTGGAGAAGCCGCTGGTGAAGGTCTCCGGCAGGATCACCAGGTCGGTGACGCCGGCCAGCGGCGCCAGCAGTTCGGCGTAATGCGCGCGGTTGCCGGCCGGATCGTGCCAGCGGGTATCGCCCTGGACCAGCGAGATCCTCAAATCGTTCATAGCAGGGAATCGGGAAAGGGGAATAGGGAATGGGTAAAGGCTAAGCGCATCGGCGAGATTTCACCATTCCCCATTCCCGAATCCCGGCGCTTACGCGCGCTACAGCGCGCGCAAGCGCTCGATCGCCGCATCCAGCGTCGCCTCGTTCTTGGCGAAGCACAGCCTGGCAAGGCGCTGGGCGGGCGGCGGGTCCTGGTAGAACGGCGACAGCGGGATCGCCGCCACGCCCTTCTCGATGGTCAGCCACTTCACGAACTCGGTGTCGGGCAGGTCGCTGACCGCCGAATAGTCCACCAGCTGGAAGTAGCCGCCCGGCACCGGCAGCGGCGTCAGCCGGGTGCCCAGCAATTGTTCGCGGAAGCGGTCGCGCTTGGCCTGGTAGAACGCGCCGAGCTGTTCGTCGTGCTCGGGCTCCTCACGGATCATCGCGGCGAAGGCGTGCTGGGCCGGGCCGAAGCTGGCGAAGGTGTTGTACTGGTGGACCTTGCGGAACTCGGCGCTGAGCGCCGGCGGCGCGATCGCGTAGCCGATCTTCCAGCCGGTGCAGTGATAGGTCTTGCCGAAGCTGGAGACGACGAAGGCGCGCTCGCGCAGTTCCGGCCAGCGCAGCACCGACTCGTGGCGGCGGCCGTCGAACACGATGTGCTCGTAGACCTCGTCGGAGATCAGGAAGATGTCGCTGCCGCGCAGCAGCTCGGCCACCGCCTGCAGGTCATCGGCGCCGAACATGGCCCCGGACGGGTTGTGCGGGCTGTTGAGCATCAGCAGGCGGGTGCGCGGGGTGATCGCCGCACGTACGCGCTCCCAGTCCACCGCGAACGTGTGCGGGTCCAGCGGCACGTGCACCGCACGCGCGCCGGCCAGGTCGATCGCCGGCTCGTAGCTGTCGTAGGCCGGGTCCAGCACGATCACCTCCTCGCCCGGGCGTACCACGGCGTGGATGGCGTTGAACAGCGCCTCGGTGGCGCCGCTGGTGACGGTGACCTCGGTGTCGGCATCGACCTGGGCGCCGTAGCAGCGCAGCGCCTTCTCGGCGATCGCCTGGCGCAGCGCCGGCACGCCTGTCATCGGCGGGTACTGGTTGTGGCCGTCGCGCATCGCCCGGTCCAGCGCCTCGATCAGCCGCGGCGGCACCGGGAAATCGGGAAAGCCCTGGCCCAGGTTGACCGCGCCGTGCTCGGCGGCCAGTTGCGACATCACGGTGAAGATGGTGGTGCCCACCTTGGGCAGCTTGGTCTGCGGATGCATGCGGGGGATCTGCGGGCAGCGGGAAAACGCCGAGTGTACGCAAAGCCGCTTGCCGGCGATGCGCCCTAGACGCCGCCGCTCCACTGACGCAGCGCATGCGCATCGCCGCGTGTGGCCGACGCCGGCATCCGCCGGACGCCCGCATGCCGATACAATGCGCGCCTTCCCTTGCCGCCCGC
Organism: Xanthomonas sp. LMG 12459; assembly: GCF_009192905.1. NCBI lineage: Bacteria > Pseudomonadati > Pseudomonadota > Gammaproteobacteria > Lysobacterales > Lysobacteraceae > Xanthomonas > Xanthomonas sp. LMG 12459. Next base: position 2,918 of record NZ_NSGT01000073.1, on the reverse strand, counting down.
CGCCGCGCCATCCGCCGCGGCCTTCGCCGATGACCGATCCGCTGTACACCGCCCCACCGCTACTGGCCGCGCACGGGCTCACGTTCGCCCGCGACGACGCCGCGGTGTTCGGTCCGCTGGACTTCCACCTGGATGCCGGCGAAGCGCTGCTGGTGCAGGGCGACAACGGCGCTGGCAAGACCACCCTGCTGCGGGTGCTGGTCGGCCTGCTGCGCGCCGAGGCCGGGCGCATCGAGATCGATGGCCACCCGGTGCGGCGCGGCGACCGCGCCCGCTTCATGGCCTACCTGGGCCACCTGGGCGCGCTGAAGGCCGACCTGAGCACCCTGGAGAACCTGCACTACCTGTGCGGCCTGCAGGGGCGCCGCGCCAAGCAGATGCCCGGCAGCGCGCTGGCCATCGTCGGCCTGGCCGGCTACGAGGACACCCTGGTGCGGCAGTTGTCGGCCGGGCAGAAGAAGCGCCTGGCGCTGGCGCGGATGTGGCTGTCGCCGGCGCCGCTGTGGCTGCTCGACGAGCCCTACGCCAACCTCGACCTGGACGGCATCACCCTGGTCAACCGCATGATCGCCGCGCACCTGCGCAGCGGCGGCGCGGCCCTGGTCACCACCCATGGCGCCTATGCCGCCCCCCCCGTGCGCACGCGCATGCTGACCTTGAGCGGAGTCGCCGCATGAGCCTGGCCACGCCCGTTCCTTCGCTGTGGCAGGCCACCCGGGCGCTGCTGCTGCGCGACCTGCGCCTGCTGTGGCGGCGCCGCGGCGACGCACTGCAGCCGGCGCTGTTCGCCCTGCTGATCGTGGCCCTGTTCGCGCTGGCGCTCGGCAACCAGCCGCGCCTGCTCGGCGAGGTGGCCGGCGCCGCGCTATGGCTGGCGGTGCTGCTGGCCGGCCTGCTGGCGCTGGACAGTCTGTTCCGCAGCGATGCCGAGGACGGCTCGCTGGAGCAATGGCTGCTGGCGCCGGTGCCGCTGGCCTGGCTGGTGCTGGTGCGGGTGCTGCTGCACTGGGTCACCACCGCCTTGCCGCTGATCGTGGCCGCCCCGCTGCTCGGCGAATTGCTGCACCTGCCACATGACCGCATGCCGGTGCTGCTGGCATCGTTGGCGCTGGGGACCCCGCTGCTGAGCCTGCTCGGCGCGGTGGTCGCGGCGCTGACGGTGGGCATGAAGCGCGCCGGCATCCTGGTCGCGCTGCTGGCCCTGCCGCTGTACGTGCCGGTGCTGGTGTTCGGCGCCGGCAGCGTGGCGGCGGCGGCGCAGGGCCTGGATCCGGCCGGCGGCCTGCTGTTGCTGGCCGCGGGTCTGGTCGCGGGCCTGGTGCTGGCGCCGTTGGCGGCGGCCGCGGCGATCCGCATCTCGCTGAGCTGAGCCTTTTGGGGCAGCGCCGGCGCGGCGGCGGCCGTACCATGCAAGCGCAGTGTTCCCTCGCCGTTCCGTCGTTGTCGCATCGAATGTTGTCGCATCGAAGCCCGCCTTCCGCCAGCTAGAATCGTCCGCATGGCCTCTCTCGTCCGCTGGTTCCACCAACTCGGTTCGCCGCCGACCTTCGATCGCTTCGCTGCGCGCTGGACGCCGTGGTGCTACCTGGCGGCGCTGCTGCTGGCCGGCGTGGGCATCTGGCAGGCCCTGTTCGTGGTCCCGGCCGACCGCCTGCAGAGCGACGCCTTCCGCATCCTCTACATCCATGTGCCCAGCGCCTGGATGAGCCTGTTCGTGTTCGGCCTGATGGCCGTGTACGCGGCCATCGCCCAGGTCTGGCGGATCAAGCTGTGCGAGATCCTGGCGATGGCCTGCGCGCCGATCGGCGCCGCCTTCACCCTGATCACCCTGCTGACCGGCAGCATCTGGGGCAAGCCGATGTGGGGCGCCTGGTGGGACTGGGACCCGCGCCTGACCACCGAGCTGATCCTGCTGTTCCTGTACATCGGCGTGATGGGCCTGTACCTGGCCATCGAGGACCGGCGCACCGCCGCACGCGCGGCCGGCTTGCTGGCCATCGTCGGCGTGGTGCTGCTGCCGGTGATCCGCTATTCGGTGGTGTGGTGGAACTCGCTGCACCAGGGCCAGACCATCCGACTGTTCGGCCAGTCCAGCATGGACCCGAGCATGCTGCCGCCGCTGTGGCTGATGGTGGCCGCGACCAAGTTCTGGTTCGCCGGCTCGCTGCTGGCGCGCGCGCGCGCTGACAACCTGCGCCGCGAGGCCGGCAAGGACTGGGTGACGCAACTGGCGGAGGCACGCGGATGAACTACCTGCCGTATGTGGTCGGCGCCTATGCGGTGTTCGCCGGGGTGCTGCTGGCCGATTTCGTGCTGGCGCGGCTGCAGGTGCGCAACGCGCTGCGGGCGGCACGGCTGCGCGCGCAACGCAAGCGCCAGGCCAAGGCCGAACCGGCGCCGCCGCTGGAGTTGAGCCGATGAATCCGCAGCGCAAGCGCCGCCTGCTGTGGCTGATGCTGCTGGTGCTGGCCGCCGGCCTGACCACCACCCTGGTGGCGATGGCCCTGCAGCGCAATGCCGCCTACCTGTACACCCCGGCCGAAGTGCTGGCCGGCAAGACCGGCGCGCACGCGCGCTTCCGCCTCGGCGGCATGGTCGAGAAAGGCTCGTTCCAGCGCGCACCCGGTTCGCTGCAGTCGCACTTCCGGGTCACCGACGGCGATGCGCAACTGACCGTGCGCTACGACCGGATCCTGCCCGACCTGTTCCGCGAGGGCCAGGCGGTGGTGGCCACCGGCAGTATGCACGACGGCGTGTTCGTCGCCGAGGACGTGCTGGCCAAGCACGACGAGACCTACATCTGTCTCTTATTAACATCTGACGCTGCCGACGATCTTACGCGTGTAGATCCTCGCTGGCTGCGGGGGAATATCGTCATGATATAATGAATCTAATGCATGACAAGTGTCGCAGATAGA
>NZ_NSGT01000072.1:0-11391 GCF_009192905.1 Xanthomonas sp. LMG 12459 | reverse complement strand
GGGGGGAAGACGGTATCTACGCGGCAACCTGCCATGGCGGCATCTTCAGTCGCTCCAGCATCGGAGGCGCGAATCGAACAAACGCGCCGCAACGCGTCGCGCTGCGGCCAACGGGCGCATGGCGCCGCGCTCCGCACCCGATCGCCTCAAAGCAGCTGCGGCGCGGCGGCCGGGCGCCCGAGCAGATAGCCCTGCCCGTAGTCGCAACCCAGTTCGCGCAGGGTCGCCAGTTGCTGTTCGGTCTCGATGCCTTCGCCCACCGTCTCGATGCCCAGGGTGCTGGCCAGGGCGAGAATGCCGCGCACCAGCGCGTGGCTGCCGGTGCTGCCCTCGTCCTGCAGGCCGGCGACGAAGCTCTGGTCGATCTTCAGCACCGAGATCGGGAAGCGGTGCAGATAGGAAAGCGCCGAGAAGCCGGTACCGAAGTCGTCCAGTTGCGCCAGCACGCCGCGCTCGCGCAGCGCCTGCAGGATGGTCAGGGTGCGCGGTGCGTCGTCGAGCAGCGCCACCTCGGTGATCTCCACGCGCAGGCGACGCGGATCGGCGCCGGCGGTGTCGATCAGCCCGAACAGCCGTTCGGTGAAATCCGGCGAGCGGAAGTGCCGCGGCGAGACGTTAACCGAGACGTAGCCGCCCTCGCTCTGCGCCAGGCGCCGGATCACCTGCGCGTACAGCAGCCAGTCCACCTGCTCGATCAGGCCGCTCTCCTCGCCCAGGTCGATGAACTGGCTCGGCACCAGCAGCCCGCGGCTTTCGTGGCGCCAGCGCAGCAGGGCTTCGTGGCCGATCACCTCGCCGTCGCGCAGGCGCACGATCGGCTGGTAGAACGGCTCGAAGTCGCGGTTGTTGATCGCCCGACGCAGGTCCGCCTCCAGGTCGAGGCTGCGCAGCGCCGCCTCGCGCATGGCCTCGTCGAACACCACGCAGCGGTCCTGCGTCTGCGCCTTGGCCCGGTACATCGCCGCGTCGGCGTCGCGCAACATCTCCTCGCCGTTGTGGTAGCGCGGATGCCAGGCGGCGATGCCCAGGCTGCCGGACGGGAACAATTCGCGGCCGGCCACCCACATCGGCTGGCCAAGCACGTGCAGCAGGCGCCGCGCCAGTTCGCGCGCGCCGTCCAGGCCGTGCTCGCACGGCGTCAGCACCGCGAATTCGTCGCCGCCCAGGCGCGCCACCACGTCCTGGCCGCGGATCGTGGAGACGATGCGCTTGGCCACCTGCACCAGCATCTCGTCGCCGGCGGCGTGGCCGATGCTGTCGTTGACCAGCTTGAACCGGTCCAGATCCAGGAACAGCACGGCGAAGGTCCTGCCGCCGCCGCGGGCACGGGAGATCGCCTCGCTGAGCCGGTCCAGCAGATGCGATCGGTTCGGCAACCCGGTCAGCGCATCGTGCAGCGCCTGGTGGGTCAGGCGCTGCTCGGCACGCCAGCGTTCGGCGATCTGCGCCAGCAGTTGCTCGTTGACCTCGGCCAGCTCGCGGGTGCGCTCCTCCACGCGCTGCTCCAGCTCCGCGTGCGCCAACCGCAGCCGTTCCTGCGCGCGCTGCCGCGCCAGACCGCTGCCGACGTTGTGCGCGACGAAGGTCAGCAGGCGCTGGTCGTGCTCGGTGAACCGCACCTTGGCGATGTAGCTCTGCACCACGATCGCGCCGATCACCTCGCCTTCGTCGAACAGCGGCACGCCCAGCCAGCTGTAGGGGCGCTGGCCGTACTCCTGTACCTCGCCCTGCGTCAGCAAGGCGTCGATGTCGGGAAGTTCGAGCAGTTGCGGACGCCGTACCCGCATCACGTACTCGGTCAGTCCGCGGCCGCGGCGCCGTTGCGGCCGGTAGGGGGTGAACTCGTCCACCGAGTAGACGAACTCCAGCATCGTGTCGTCGTCGGACAGCAGCGCGATGTACAGGTTGCGCGCGTCGATCAGCCCGCCGACGATGGCGTGCACCTCGGTGTAGAACTGCTGCAGGCTCTCCGAGCGGATCGCCAGCTCGGCGATGCGGAACAGCGCCAGTTGCAGCGTCTCGGCGCGCTTGCGCTCCTGGATCTCGTCCTGCAGGTCGCGGTTGGCGCGCTGCAGTTCCTGGGTCCGCAGGTGCACCCGCCGCTCCAGTTGCACCTGCGCATGGCGCCGGTCCATCGCGGTCTGCACGTGTTGCGCCACGTAGGCCAGCAGCGCGCGGTCGGCGTCGGTGTAGCGCAGCGCGTAGTCGTAGTTCTGCACCACGATCGCGCCGCACACCCGGCCCTCGCGCAGCATCGGCACGCCCAGCCAGTCGCGGCTCTCCGGGCCGTGTTCGGCGTTGTAGCCCACCTGCAGGCGTTCGCGCACCTGCTCCGAGGGCCCACGCACCGCGCGGCCGTGGCGCAGCAGTCCCACGGTGAGGCTGTGCGGCATGTCGCGCAGGAAGTAGGTCTGCTCCGGATCGGCGACGAAGTCGTCGTGGCGGTCGGAGAAGTACAGAAAGCGCATGCTCTGCTGATCTTCGTCGTATTCGACGATGTAGCAGTTCTCCGCGTACATCAGCGATTCCAGCACCGCATGCACGCGCTGCAGCATCTGGCTCATTTCGAGATCGGCGCCGGCCAGATCGGCGATCTCGTACAGCGCCTGCTGCAGCTGCTTGGATTTCTCCAGGCCCTCGATGCGCGCGCGCATGCGCTCGGTGTCGAGCAGGTTGAGGCCGAAGGCGACCGCGGCCTCGCACCAGGCGGCGCGGTACGCTTCATCCAGCGGCTGTCTCACCTGCGCACCGATGACCACGCAGGCCCCCTCGACGGTGCGATGCACGTGCAGCACCGTCGGTGTCGTCGACGGCGGCAACTCGGTGGCGGCCAGTGTCTGCGCGACCAGCGCCTGCAGCCACTCCGGCGCCTCCGCGCTGGCGCCGTGGAGGCGCCCGACCACGCCGTCGCCGCAGCCGACCACCACGGCGCTGCCGGGCGGTAGCAGCCCGCACAAGGCCTGCGCCGTGCGGGCGGGCGCATGGCCGCCGGAAGCGTCTTCGCGGGCGGTGGCGGACGAATTGAACAGCATCGACAACGATTCTCCTGCAGGGCCCCCGGAACTGCTCCACGCTCGCCCTTTCACCCCCAGCATACCCGTTGCATGCACCGATCGACGCCCGATCGACCCCGAAGTGTCGCGATACGCGTTTGTCTACCCATGTTGTCCGAATGTCCGCCACCGACGCCCTCTCCCGGGCCCCCGCCTCCCGACTATGCGGCGGACCGGCGAACGCTTAGGCTTGCCGCCGTGGACGCCCCGGTCGACGCGAGCGACGAAGCCCTGATGCTGGCCTATGCCGCCGGCGACGCACGCGCGTTCGAGACTCTGTACCTGCGCCATCGCGGCCGCCTGTACCAATACCTGCTGCGGCAGCTGCGCGACCGGGCGCTGGCCGAAGAACTGTTCCAGGACGTGTGGCAGCGGGTGATCGCCGCACGCCTGGACTGGCAGCCGCAGGCCGCGTTCACCACCTGGCTGCTGCGCATCGCCCACAATCGGCTTGGCGACCATTGGCGCGCGGCCAAGCACCGCCCGCCGGCGCCGGCCGACGCCGACCTGCGCACCGCGCGCGTGCAGGACCCCGACACCCCGGAGCGGCAGTTGTCCGCCTTCGAACAACGGCGCCAGTTGCAACTGGCGCTGGATGCGCTTCCCGAGGAGCAACGCGACGTGCTGCTGCTGCGCCTGGAGCAGGAATTGAGCCTGGACGAGATCGGGCACATCACCGGCGTCGGCCGCGAGACGGTCAAGTCGCGGCTGCGCTATGCGATGGACAAACTGCGTGCGAGGTTGGGCGGATGAGCGCCGACGAACCGCTGACCCCGGAAGAGCGCGCGCTCGCCGAACGCCTGCGCCTGGGCCGGCAGGCATTGCCGCCGCCGGCGCTGGATGCGGCGATCCTGGCTGCCGCGCGCGCGGCGGTCGCACCGGGAGCCGCCGAGGTCCCGGAGTATCCCAGCAGCGCCGCGGAGCGCGCGCGGGCGCAAGCCACCAGCGCGATGCCAGCGTCCATCGCCCCAGCCCCCTCCACCTCGGCCGAGCGAGACCCCGCGCCGGCATCGCGCCCCGCCGCATCGGCGTCGCGATCACGCTGGCCGACCTGGCTGGGCCTGGCGGCCTCGCTGGTGCTGGTGGCCGGCATCGCCTGGCGCGCACGCCCGCCGGTGCCCTCGGCGCCGATGCCGTCGGCAGCGCCTGCTCCGGCAGCGACGCCTGCCACCGACGCCGCGTCTGCGCCAGCCGCATCGCCGGCACCGCCCTCCGCGGAACCGGCCCCGGATGCCACCGCGCCGGCGGCCCCCAAGGCCACAGCGCCCGCCCCTGTGACCTCGGCGCGCAGGGAAGCGGAAGCACCTGCCGCGCCACTGCCGGAGGCGCAGGCGCGCAAGCCGGTGCCCGCGAGCCGCATGCCCATGCCTCCTCCCGCGCCAGCGGCGATGGTGGCGCCAGTTGCTCCACCGGCCCCGGCACCACCGCCACCGGCGATCGCAGCGGATAACAGCGAGCCGGCTGCCGCACCGGCCGCCGAACAGCAAGCCTCCCCCGCCGCCATGGCCTTGCGCGCACCGGCGCGCGCGGCAACGACGCAGGACACCTGGGCACGCAGCGCGCCCACCGACGACGCCCGCCAGGCCAAGCTGGCGGCCGCCCCGCGCGCGCAGGCGGCAGCGACCGGGTCCTCGGAGGCGCTGTCGCTGCAACCTTCGACGTCGTCTGCCGCGCCCACTGCCGCATCGGCGCAGCCACGGTCCTCCGCTGGCGTCTTGGCGGCCGCAGTGGAAGTGGCCGTGGAGGCCGACGCACAATTGCCCCCGCGGCGCTGGCTGCAACGGATCCGCGAGCGCCGCGACGGCGGCGAACTGGACGTCGCCCGCGCCAGCCTGCTGCGCTTCCAGCGCACCCACCCGCACCGCACGGTGCCCGCAGACCTGCGCCCGCTGTTGCAGGACTGAGCCGCGCGCTGCCGGCGCCTGCGCCGCAGGCCGGCAGCGCGCCTCGTCTACAATGCTGCCGATGCCCGATACGCTCCCGCACCCCGTCAGCCACAGCGTGGAGATCAAGCACAGCCGTTTCCTGGCCCACGCCGCGCCGATCGCCGACGCCGGCGCAGCGCTGGCGTTCGTGCAGCAGGTGATGGTGGCCGACGCCACCCACAATTGCTGGGCCTACCGCCATGGCGACGAATACCGCTCCAGCGACGACGGCGAGCCCGCCGGCACCGCCGGCCGGCCGATCCTGGCGGCGATCGACGGCCAGGGCTTCGACCGCGTGGTGGTGGTGGTCACGCGCTGGTACGGCGGCATCAAGCTCGGCGCCGGCGGCCTGGTCCGCGCCTATGGCGGCAGCGCGGCCGAATGCCTGCGCCTGGCGCCGCGGCAACCGTTGCTGGCCTTGAGCCTGCTGACCCTGCACTGCGGCTTCGACGACCTGGGCGCGGTGCATGCCGCGCTGAGCGCCTGCGCCGCGGAAAAACTCGATGAACGCTTCGACGCCGGCGGTGCCGAACTGCGCCTGCGCCTGCCCCGCGATCGCGTCGACGCCTTGAAAACCCGCCTGCGCGACGCCACTCGCAATCGGGTCCGCTGTTCGGAACCCGCCCCCGCATGAACACCCCGTCGGCCGACCAGGCCAAGTCGCTGCGCAGACTCGGCAGCCTGCGCACCCTGTGGCCGTTCGTGCGTCGCCGGCGCGGCCTGCTGATCGCCTGGCTGGTGGCGCTGGCGATCTCCTCCAGCGCCACGCTGAGCCTGCCGGTCGCGGTACGGCAGATGATCGACCACGGCTTCAGCGACAGCAGCCGCATCAATCAGTCGTTCGCCCTGCTGTTCGCAGTCGCGCTGGTGCTGGCGGTGGCGACCGCCACGCGCTTCTACTTCGTGTCGCTGCTCGGCGAGAAAGTCGTCGCCGACCTGCGCGAGCGCCTGTACACGCACCTGATCGGCCTGCACGCCGGGTTCCACGACCGCAACCGCAGCGGCGAACTGGTCTCGCGCCTGTCGGCCGACAGCGAACTGCTGCGCGGGGTCATCGGCAGCACCATGTCGGTGGCGCTGCGCAGCACGGTCACCGCGGTCGGCAGCGTGGTGATGCTGTGCGTGACCAGCCCGCACCTGGCCGCCTACACCCTGCTCGGCATCCCGCTGGCGGTGCTGCCGATCGTGCTCGGCGCCCGGCGCCTGCAGAAGATCTCGCGCGCCAGCCAGGATCGCGTCGCCGACGCCAACACCCTCGCTGCCGAGACCCTGGGCGCGGTGCGCACGGTGCAGGCCTACGCGCGCGAAGGCTACGAACGCGGCCGCTTCGGCGAGGCGCTGGCGCAGACCGTGGCGGTGGCGCGGCGCCGGGTCGGTGCACAGGCATTGATCACCGCCGCGGCCATCGTGCTGATCTTCGGCGCCATCGTGCTGGTGCTGTGGTCGGGCGCACACGAGGTCGCCGCCGGCGAATTGAGCGCCGGCGCGCTCGGCCAGTTCGTGCTGTATGCGATGTTCGGCGGCGGTTCGGTGGCCTCGCTGGCCGAGGTCTGGAACGACCTGCAGCGCGCGGCCGGCGGCATGGGCCGCATCGCCGAGCTGTTCCAGGAACGCCCCGACATCGTCGCGCCGGCGCAGCCACGCGCGCTGCCGCAGCCGCTTCGCGGCGAGGTGCGCTTCGACAACGTCAGCTTCCGCTACCCGCAGCGCCCCGATCACCCGGCGCTGGACGGCTTCGATCTGCACGTGCGGCCCGGCGAGAGCGTGGCCCTGGTCGGCCCCTCCGGCGCCGGCAAGAGCACGGTGCTGGCGCTGCTGATGCGCTTCCACGACCCGCAATCGGGCAGCGTGCAGGTGGACGGCCTGGACCTGCGCACGCTGGACCCGTCGCAACTGCGCGCGGCGATCGGCTTGGTGCCGCAGCACCCCACCCTGTTCGCCGCCAGCGCCGCCGACAACATCCGCTACGGCCGGCTCGAGGCCAGCGAAGCCGAGGTCGAGGCCGCCGCGCGCGCGGCCGAAGCCGACGCGTTCCTGCGGCAACTGCCGGAGGGCTATGCCAGCGAACTGGGCGAACGCGGTGCGCGCCTGTCCGGCGGCCAGCAGCAGCGCATCGCCATCGCCCGCGCACTGCTCAAGGACGCGCCGATCCTGTTGCTGGACGAGGCCACCAGCGCCCTGGACGCGCAGAGCGAACACGCCGTGCAGCAGGCGCTGGAGCGGCTGATGGCCGGGCGCACCACCCTGGTGATCGCGCACCGCCTGGCCACCGTGCTGAAGGCCGACCGCATCGTGGTGATGGACCATGGCCGCATCGTCGCCCAGGGCACCCACGCCGAGCTGCTGGCGCAGGACGGGCTGTACGCCGAACTCGCTCGCCTGCAGTTCATCGACTGAGCACGCCGCGCTAACGGCGGCGGGACTACGGTCGAGCCGCGTCTGCTGCGGTCCGCGCGTGTCGCGAATGCCGCTGAGGCGTACCGCATTCGATGCAGCGTTCGACAGGAGGCTTCCGATGTCCTTTCGCCAATTGCCCGCCCTCGGTCCCGACGGCGAGGCCTATCTGATCACCGAGTTCCAGGACGATGCGCCGCGCCAGCAGCAGGCGCAGCACGACCCGCACGCCGACAGCGGACTGCGCTACGAACTGGCCGACGGCCGCAAGCTGATCCGCCGCGGTCAGCAGTTCGTCACCACCGGCGGCGAGTTGACCCTCACCGCGGTCTAGCATCGCCACCACGCTGTGCCGCCATGCCCTGTCATCGCCACTGGCGTTCGGGGTGCTGGCGGCAAGCTGGTGAATTTTTCGCCACACGGCTTGACAGGCTTGCGCCGCAAGGCGTGCCGCCAGTTATCCACATGTTTGCGCAGTGGCCATCCACATGCGCTGTGGATGAATCCAGCGGTGGGCGTCGTGCGTCCATGTGTTCTGGAGCGCAGCTGAAGCCGCGAGGAGCGAAGCGGTGCGCGTTCCGATGGCGCACCGCGGCGGGACTGAAGTCCCTCCAACACTGCCCCAGCCCACTCGCCGCAAGTTCCTGCAGGAGTGGCTTCAGCCACGACGGCGTGCTGTGCAATTCACCCCGCCAGCACCCGCCCGATCCCACTGGCATCGATCTCCGCCGCCGCGCCACGCACCGCCCCCGCATCGCTGGCCGGATCGAAGCCGAGCCGAAAATGCAGCTCGCCCGCCTGCGTGCGCGAGGAGTGGATCGAAGCGAGATTCACCCCATGGCGCTCGAACACGTGCAGCAGCGCGCGCAACGAGCCGGCGCGGTCTTCCGGCAAGTAGACGCTGAGCGTGGCCTGCTCGGTCAGATCGGCGAGCAAGTACCCCACGCGTTCGTAGCTGTAGTTGCCCTGCGCGATCGCCGCCTCGCCCAGCGCCTGCCGGTTGGCGTCGAGAAACTCGGCACGAAACTGCGCGCGTGCGGCATCGTCGCCGCGACCGACCTGATCGCGCAGCCGCGACAGCTGCGCGATCAGCCCGTCCAGCACATCGCCGACATGCGGATTGCCGAACTGGATGTCTTCGTAGATGGCCGGATTCAGGGCCAGGATGCGCGCGATGATCGCGGTATCCAGTTCGAACGAGGCCGAGCGGTACGGCAGCAGCGCCTGCAACGGCCCCAGCGCCGGCGCATGCTCGCGCAGCACGCCGGCCTGGGCCAGATGCGTGGCGTGGACCATCGCCTGCACCAGCGCCATCACCCGGTCGTGGTGTTCGGGCGTGGTGCGCACGCACTCGCCTTCCAGCGCCGCGTACAGCTGCTGCAGCCAGGCCTGCCACTGCGCCACCCGCGCCTCGCAGACCACCAGCACGCGGCCCTTGAGCGTGGGCGACTTCGGCGGCGCGGTCATCGGATGCAGGCCGGCCACTTCCGCCTGCGAGGCCAGCATCGCCGCCACCGGCGCGGCCTTGACCGAGGTGACGTCCAGCCAGAGCTGGTCGCGCTCGCGGCCGCCGGCGCGCTGCACGTACTCGCCGATCAACGCCGGCGTGTGCCGGATCGGCGCGGAGAAGATCAGCACCTGCGCCTGCTGCAGCAGCGCCTCCGGCGCCAGCGACTGCGGGTCGGCCGGATCGTGGCCGATCACCTGCAACTGCATGCGCTCGCGGAAGAAGCGGCTCAGCCAGCGACCATAGGCGCCGGCGCTGCCGACGATGCCGACGACCGGGTGCAGGCTCACGCCAGGCGCTCGGCGACGAAGCGCAGCGGCGTGGCCAGCGCAGCCGGCGCCGCCGCCAGCACGTCCAGTTCTTCCACATCCGCGGCCAGGGTCGCCTCCAGCGCCGCATGCACGCCGGCGATGGCGCAACCGATCGCCGCCTCGAAGCTGTCGCCGCGCAGCAGGAAGGCCACCAGCAGCGCCATCAGCACATCGCCGGTGCCGGCGACATCCACCGGCAGCAATGGCGAGCACCAGCGGTAGACCGCCTCGCGGCTCACCGCCAGCGTGACCAATTGCCCGGCATCGCCGCCGACGCTATGCGCGAGCACCCACTGCGGGCCGCGCGCCAGCAACACACGCGCCGCGGCGATCGCCTCGTCCTGCGCCAGTGCCGGCATGCCGGTCAGGCGGCCGAGTTCGAACGCATTCGGTGTCACCAGCCACGCGTGCGGCAGCAGGCGTTCGGCGAAGATCGCTTCCAGGCCCGGTTCCACGTAGGGACCGGTATGCATATCGCCAATCACCGGGTCCAGGCAGTAGCGCAGCGTCGGGCACTGCGGCAGCGTGGCGTCGAGCCAGTCGGCGAAGGCGGCACCATTGCCGACGCTGCCGAAGTAGCCGGACACCAGCATGCGCGCGCGTTGCGGCAGGCCGCGTTCGCTGGCGCCGAGCAGCAGATCGGCGAACCAGTCCGACGGCAGCACCTTGCCGCGCAAGGTCGCATAGAACGGCGCATTGCTCAGCAGCGTGGTCGGGATCTCGGCCACGCGCAGGCCCAGCGCGCGCAACGGCGGCACCGCCGCGCTGTTGCCGGCGTGGCCATAGACCAGTTGCGACTGCACGGAAATGACGTCGACCGGCACCGGCCCGTCGGGGCGCTGGCGGCGACCATGAATGAGATGACTTGCAGCGGAGCTGTCGGCGGAAGCGTTCATCGCCTTAGTGTAGCGCCGGCGCAAGAGCGCCAAGAGGCGCGTGCATGCGCCGTGTTGCGGGGGCTTTCAGCAACAACGGCCTCAGCTGCGACGCTCCGACGAGAACGCGTCGCGGCTGAAGCCGCTCCTGCAACGGGGGCATGGTGCGGGGAGACGCCCACGCACAGCCAGCATCGAAACTCCCAATTCTCCGCTGCGCTCAGCGCGCGAAACATTCCAATGTGGGAGGGGCTTCAGCCCCGACGCGTTGGCGGTAAAGGGTCGGGGCTGAAGCCCCTCCCACAAAAAGCCTGGCAGCGGCCAGGAACGTTTGGAAAATCGCGAATCCCGGCTTTTCAACAGCCGCAGGCTGTCATCCCGAATCACGAATCCCCAGATTTTCAAGCAGCCGGATGGCTGATCATCCCGGCTTCACGACGTCATCCGGTCCCAGAACCCCTTCACCCCATCGATGAAGGTCGCCGACTTCGGCGAATGCTTGCGCGCATCCTCGCCGGTGAAGGTGGATTCGAACTGCTCCAGTAGCTTGCGCTGGTCGGCGGTGAGGTTGATCGGGGTCTCCACCACCACCCGGCAGTACAGGTCGCCTTCGCTGCGGCTGCGCACCGAGCGCACGCCCTTGCCGCGCAGACGGAACAGCTTGCCGGTCTGGGTCTCGGCCGGAATGCGGATCTCCGCCTCGCCGCCGAGGGTGGCCACGCGCACGGTGTCGCCCAACGCCGCCTGCGAGATGCGGATCGGCACCTCGCAGTGCAGGTCGTCGCCGTCGCGCTGGAAGATCGGGTGCTCGCGCACGCGCACTTCCACGTACAGATCGCCGGGCGGAGTGCCGGCCGGACCGGCCTCGCCCTCGCCCGACAGGCGGATGCGGTCGCCATTGTCGACGCCGGCGGGAATCTTCACCGACAGCACCTTGGTCTCTTCCACGCGCCCGGCGCCATGGCACACGCCGCACGGGTTCTGCACGATCTGGCCGCGGCCGGCGCACTGCGGGCAGGTCTGCTGCATGGCGAAGATGCCACGCTGGATGCGCACCTGGCCGCGCCCGTGGCAGGTGCCGCAGGTCTCGACCTTGCCGTCCTCCGAGCCGCTGCCGTGGCAGTGCTCGCATTCGCTCAGGGTCGGAATCTCGATGCGGCGCTCGATGCCGGCCACCGCTTCTTCCAGGTCCAGCTCCAGCACGTAGCCGATGTCGGCGCCACGCCGTGGCGCACGCCCGCCTCCGCCGGCGCCGCCAAAGATGTTGCCGAAAATGTCGCCGAAGATATCGCCCATGTCCGGGCCGCCAGGGCCCTTCTTCTCTTA
>NZ_NSGT01000071.1:0-35146 GCF_009192905.1 Xanthomonas sp. LMG 12459 | reverse complement strand
CCCCCGCCTCGCCCTCGGCGCGCAGGCCGGCGAGCATGCGCCGCACCGCCGGCGCCTGCCCGCCGAGCGTAGCCTCGGCCAGGCGGAACACGTCGTAGCGGGCGGCATCGGCGACCAGCGACTCCATCGCCGCCACGTCCAGCCCCTGGCCGTCGGCCAGCAGGGCCAGCTTGTCGATCTCCTGCGCCGCCGCCAGCAGGTTGCCTTCCACCCGTTCGGCCAGGCGCTGCACCGCGCCGGCGTCGGCGCGCAGGCCCTTGCTGCGCAGGCGCCGCTCGATCCAGTCGCCCAGTTCGTGCGGCTTGATCGCCCAGGCCACGGCGATGGTGCCGATGCGCGCGACCGCGTCGGCCCACTTGCCCTGGTGCGCCTTGCTCCATTCGTTGCAGGTGATCAGCAGCACCACGTCCGGCGGCGGATCGGCGCAGAACGCACTGATGACCTCGCCGCCCTCCTTGCCGGGCTTGCCGCTGGGCAGGCGCAGCTCGATCAGGCGTTGCGCGCTGAACAGGCTGGGCGCATTGAAGCTGGAATACAGCTGGCCCCAGTCGAAATCGCGACCATCGGCATCGAACACCTCGCGCTCGCCGATGCCGGCAGCGCGCGCGCGGGCGCGCACCGCGTCGGCGGCTTCGAGCACGCGCAGGGTTTCCGGACCGGCAATCAGATAGACCGGCTGCAGCGGCTGCGACGCCGGCTGGGTGGCGAGTTGTTCGGGGCGCAGTTCCATGACGACAGCCTACGCTGCTGCAGGCACATACGGCGAACGCCATGCGCCGGCAGCGAACGGCGTGGCCGCCGTGCGCGGCGGCGAAGGCAGCAGGGCGAGGCTCAAGGCTGCGGCGTGGTCGCCGGCTTGCCTGCGGCCGGGGTACCGTCGGCCGGCTTGCCTTCCACCGGCGTGCCGTCGGTCGACGGCGGCGCGGCGTTGACGTCCTTGCCGTCGCGCACCTGCGCGCGCACCACGCTGTCGATCCGGCGCAGCATCGAGGCCGACATCTCGCGGCGCAGTTCGTCGGCCAGGATCTCGCGCTCGGTGGAGGTACCGGTGGCGTCGGTCGGCGGGGAGACGTAGTCGCGCGACAGCTCGATCACCTGCTGCGGCACCAGCACGCTGCCGTCGGCGCGGCGGAACAGGAAGATCGCCGCGTAGCGCAGGCTGTATTCCTGGGCGCGGCCTTCGGCGTCGAGCGCGATCGGCAGATCGCCCCAGCGCTCGGACAGCACCTCCAGGCGGGCCACACCGGTGTTGACGTCCTTGGGCGCGATCTGCGCGCCGGCCGCGCGCAGGCCGCGCTCGAGCAGCTTGGCCAGCTCGCTGTACGGCGCCGAGGACACCACCTTCACCGACGGCGTGTCGGCCGGCAGGGTCAGCTTGTTGCGCAGGTGGAAACCGCAGGCGGTCAGGGACGCCGCGAAGACGAGAGCGAGCAGGAGTCGGGTCATGGACACAGTCTGGAGGAGCCGGCTGGGCGCGGCAACAGGCGGCTAGCCTGCCGTACGCCGCGTGAACGCGGGTTGAGACCTGCCGCGCCGCACGGCCGCGACGCGGCCGCAGCGGCGCGCCGGCTCACGCCGCCACCAGATTCACGATCTTGCCGGGGACGATGATGATCTTGCGGATGCTCAGCCCTTCCAGGAACTTGGCCGCATTCGGCTCGGCCTGGGCCAGCGCCTCGATCTGCTCGCGCGGGGTGTCGGCGCCGACCTCGATGGTGCCGCGCAGCTTGCCGTTGACCTGCACCGCCAGGGTCACCGCATCGCGCACCAGCGCGGCCGGGTCCGGCTGCGGGAACGGCACGTCCTCCAGCAGCGTCGCCGGATGGCCCAGCGCCTGCCACAGCGCGTGGCTGGCGTGCGGGGTGATCGGGTTGAGCAGCAGCACCGCCGCTTCCAGCGCTTCCTGGCGCACCGCGCGGCCCTGATCGCCGGCGTCGTCGAACTTGGCCAGCGCGTTGGTCAGCTCCATCACCGCGGCGATGGCGGTGTTGAAGCTGTGGCGGCGGCCGTAGTCGTCGGCGACCTTGCCGATGGTCTCGTGGGTCTTGCGCCGCAGCGCCTTGTGCTCGGCGTTGAGCGCGGCCGGATCCAGCGCCGGCGCGGCGCCGTCGGCGACATGCTTGTGCACCTGCGCCCACAACCGGCGCAGGAACCGCGCCATGCCGTCCACGCCGGCCTCGTTCCACTCCAGCGACTGCTCCGGCGGCGCGGCGAACATCGAGAACAGGCGTACCGTGTCGGCACCGTACTTGCCGACCATCGCCTGCGGATCGACGCCGTTGTTCTTGGACTTGGACATCTTCTCGGTGCCGCCGATCAGCACCGGCTGGCCGTCGCCGCGGTGCACCGCGCCGATCACCCGCGCCTTGTCGTCGCGCTGCACGTCCACGTCGGCCGGGTTGATCCAGTCCTTTGAGCCGTCCGGGTTCTGCCGGTAGAAGGTCTCGGCGATCACCATGCCCTGGGTCAGCAGGTTGGTCGCCGGCTCGTCGCTGTCCACCAGGCGCGCGTCGCGCAGCAGCTTGTGGAAGAAGCGGAAGTACATCAGGTGCAGGATCGCGTGTTCGATGCCGCCGATGTACTGGTCCACCGGCAGCCAGTAGTTGCCGCGCTTGTCGACCATGTCCTTGGCGCCGGGCGAGGTGTAGCGCGCGTAGTACCAGCTCGACTCCATGAAGGTGTCGAAGGTGTCGGTCTCGCGCTCGGCCGCCGCGCCGCACTGCGGGCAGGTGGTCTTGCGCCATTCCGGGTCGGTCTTCAGCGGCGAGCCGGTGCCGCTCAGGGCCACGTTCTCCGGCAGCAGCACCGGCAGCTGGTCTTCCGGCACCGGCACCGCGCCGCAGCTCTGGCAATAGATCACCGGGATCGGGCAGCCCCAGTAGCGCTGGCGGCTGACGCCCCAGTCGCGCAGGCGGTAGTTGACCCGGCGCTGGCCCTGGCCCTTGCGCTCGAAGCGCTCGGCCAGCGCCTCGAACGCGCCCTGGAAGTCCAGCCCGTCGAACTCGGCGGAGTTGACCAGTTCCAGCTCGCGGGTCTTGTCGCCGTACCAGTCCTGCCAGCGGCTCGGATCGTACTGGCGCTCGTCGTCGTTCTTCGGCGCCTTCAGCGCGATCACCTGGCGGATCGGCAGGGCGTACTTGCTGGCGAATTCGAAATCGCGCTGGTCGTGGCCGGGCACCGCCATCACCGCGCCGGTGCCGTAGCCCATCAGCACGAAGTTGGCGACCCACACCGGCACCTGCTCGCCGCTGATCGGGTGCACCGCGGTCAGGCCGGTGGCCATGCCGCGCTTTTCCTGGGTTTCCAGTTCGGCTTCGGAGACGCCGCCCTGCTTCAGCTCGGCCAGCAACGCGGCCAGCTGCGGATTGGACTTGGCCGCGTGCAGCGCCAGCGGATGCTCGCTGGCGATGGACACGAAGGTAACGCCCATCAGCGTGTCCGGGCGCGTGGTGAACACGCGCAGCGGGTCCAGCGCGCTGCCGTCGGCGTCGCGCACGTCGAACTGGATCTCCAGGCCCTCGGAGCGGCCGATCCAGTTGCGCTGCATGGTCTTGACCGACTCCGGCCAGCCCGGCAGCTGATCCAGGCCGTCCAGCAGTTCCTGCGCGTAGTCGGTGATGCGCAGGAACCACTGCGGGATCTCGCGCTTTTCCACCAGCGCGCCGGAGCGCCAGCCGCGGCCGTCGATGACCTGCTCGTTGGCCAGCACGGTCTGGTCGATCGGGTCCCAGTTCACCACCGCGTTGCGACGGTAGGCCAGGCCCTTGCGCATCAGCCGGGTGAACATGCGCTGCTCGTGCACGTAGTACTCGGGCCGGCAGGTGGCGAACTCGCGCGACCAGTCGATGGCATAGCCCAGCGACTTGAGCTGGCTGCGCATGTGGTCGATGTTGGCGTAGGTCCACTTCGCCGGCGCGGTCTTGTTCTTGATCGCCGCGTTCTCGGCCGGCAGGCCGAACGCGTCCCAGCCCATCGGCTGCAGCACGTTCTTGCCGATCATGCGCTGGTAGCGGCTGATCACGTCGCCGATGGTGTAGTTGCGCACGTGGCCCATGTGCAGCGCCCCGGACGGGTACGGCAGCATCGACAGGCAGTAGAACTTGGGCTTGTCGGAGGTCTCGTCGACCTCGAAGGCGCGGGTGGCGTCCCAGAACTGCTGGGCGGAGGATTCGACCTGCTGCGGGTCGTAGGCGGTGGGCTCGACGGCGGACATGGAAACGGGCAAGGGCCAGGCGGCAACAAAGCGGCCAAGGGTACCGTAGCGCGGCAAGCCGCTCCAATCCCGGCGACGGGCGGCAGCGGCGCGGGACGCCGCGGCGGCGCCTGGCAGGCGCCGGAACCGCGGCTGCAACGCGATCGGCGCGGCCGAGGCGCACGCCGGCATCGACCCTGCGGCAGCCCGCCTCGACGGCCGACTGCGCAAGCCCGACCGGGTCAGCCGCGGTGCGGGACCCTCTTTGGCTCTGGCCACCAGGCCAGCAGCGCCAGCCAGCCCCACCACAGCAGGAACACCAGCCGCTGCGCCAGCGCCGGCGACAACAGCCGATCCAGCGCGAACGCGCCCAGTGCCACCAGCAGCGCCATCGCCAACGCCAGCGCGGCCCAGCCGCGCGCGGCCGGATCGCGGCGCGCACCCAACCCCAGCAGGGCCGCGGCCGCCACCAGCGCCACCACCCACAGCAGCCAGGCGCTGGCATGCAACTGGGTCGCGCGCGCGTCCAGGTCGGTCGGATCCAGCGGCAGCAGGCCCATGCCGGCGAACGCCAGGCCGGCCAACAGCAGCAACTGCCCACCGACCCGCAGCGACCAGGGCGCGTGGCGGCCGGCGCGGCGCAGCAGCCGCAGCGCCAGCGCCAGCGCCAGGCACCCGGGCAGCACGAATGCCAGCAGGTTGAATGCCCAGGCATGCGGGATGCCGCGCGCACCGAGCAGGGCCAGCGGATGCGACCACGGCAGATAGCCGGGCAGCACCGCGCCGAAGCCCAGCATCGCCGCCACCGCGGCCACCGCCAGCAGCGGCCCGATCCAGCGCACCACCCGTTCGCTCACCTCGCCCATCCGTTACTTTCCTTTCGCGCCGCCACGGCGCCTCCAGCCGGGCATTGTCGCCGCTGCGGCCGCGGCCGGCACGCGCGGCGCAACGCCGCCGCCCTTGCATCGGCGCCGCCGCGCCTCCATACAGAGCGTCCTCTCGCCTGCGATGACACTGCCCATGTCCGACACGCCCCACGTTTTCGACGCCAAGACCGAGACCTTCGAAGCCGACGTGCTGCAGCGCTCGCTGCAGACGCCGGTGCTGGTGGACTTCTGGGCGCCCTGGTGCGGCCCGTGCAAGACCCTGAGCCCGATCCTGGAAAAGCTGGCGGCCGAGTACAACGGCGGCTTCGTGCTGGCCAAGGTCGACGTGGACCAGGAGCAGCAGATCGCCGCGGCGTTCCAGATCCGCTCGGTGCCGACGGTGTTCCTGGTCAAGGGCGGGCAACTGGTCGACGGCTTCCCCGGCGCCCTGCCCGAGGGCCAGTTGCGCGAGTTCCTGACCCAGCACGGGATCGCGCCGCTGGCGGCGCAGGAACCGGCCGAGGACGTGCCGGCGGCGCCGCTGGATCCGCAGGCCGAGGTGCAGCGCCTGCGCGAGGCGGTGGCGGCCGAGCCGGACAAGGACGAACTGAAGCTGGATCTGGCCCTGGCCCTGGTCAAGGTCGGCGCCGCCGCCGAGGCCGAGACCCTGATCGATGCGCTGCCGGCGAACCTGGCCACCGACGAGCGCGCGGTGCGGGCACGGGCGCGACTGGGCTTCGTCGGCGCGCTGCAGGCCGCCCCGCCGCTGGAGACCCTGCAGGCCACGCTGGCGCAGGATCCGGCCGATCTCAAGGCGCGCTACCTGCTGGGCGTGCGCCACCTTGTCGGCGGCGACGACGCGGCCGCGCTGGAACAGTTCCTGGAGATGCTGCGCCAGGACCGCACGTTCGAGGACGGCCTGCCGAAGAAGGCGCTGATCGATGCGTTCCGGGTGATCGAGGACGAGGATCTGGTCGGGCAGTACCGTCGGAAGATGTCCGCCCTGTTGTTCTGAGATTACAATCTCAGGTCCAGCGGCTGACTACGGCGTCTCCAGCCGCTGCGACGGACGGACGGACGCGACCCGGCCTGACCCCAGGATGCCGCGATCAGGGACGAACGCCGCCTGCAGCCCCGCAGGCAGCGCCGGCCTGGTCTTTTGCCGGATGTATGCCGTGAACCAGTTCGATCGCCGCATGGCCTCGCCCACCCGCACCTCGTGGGCAGGCGCACGCAGACTGGTCGGCCTGCTGTGCTGGATTGGCCTGCTGCTCGCCCCCACTGCGATGGCGCAGGACTGGCACTACCGGGTGCGCCCCGGCGATACGCTCTGGGATCTCGGCCGGCTGTATCTGCGCCCGGGCATGGACTGGGCGCGGTTGGGCCAGCACAACCAGGTCGCCGATCCGCAGCGGCTGGTGCCGGGATCGCGCCTGCGGTTTCCGATCGCCTGGCTGCGCGTGCAACCGGCGCCGGCGCGGCTGGTCGCCCTGCGTGGACAGATCAGCGTGCAGACCGCCGACAAGGCGACGCTCTCGGCGCAGCAAGGCATGCCGCTGCCGATCGGCAGCGCCCTGCAGACCGGTGCCGATGCCAGCGCGACCGTGCAGTTCGCCGACGGCTCGCGCATGCAGGTGCGTGAGAACAGCCTGGTGCGCTTCGACCAGCTCGTCCGCTACGGCGCCACCGGCATGGTCGATACCCGGGTGCGGCTGGAGAAGGGTCGCACCAGCAACGACGTCATCCCCGCCACCGGCCCCGCCTCGCGCTACATCATCCAGACCCCGTCCAGCACCAGCAGTGTGCGCGGCACCCGCTTCCGGGTCGGCGCCGGCAGCGACAGCGCGTTCGCCAGCACCGAGGTGCTGCAGGGCGCGGTGCGCGTCGCCGGCCAGGGCGGCCAGCGCCTGCTGCAGCCAGGCGAGGCGGCGCGGGTCGCCACCGGGTCGGCGCCGCGGCAGGAAGCGCTGCTGCCGGCGCCGATCCTGGACCTGGCGCACAGTCGCCTGCAGCGTCCGCCCTACCTGCTCGCCTGGGCGCCGCTGGCCGGCGCCAGCCACTACCGCCTCGAGGCGGTGGACGCGCAGCAACGCGAGGTGCTGCGCTTCGCCCAGGAAACCGAGACCACCGCACTGGCGCTGGACGCGCTGCCGGCCGGCGACCTGCGACTGCTGCTGCGTGGCGTCACCGCCACTGGCGTGGAAGGCGAGGACGCCGAGCAGCCGCTGCAGGTCTCGGCCACGCCGCTGCCGCCGCTGACCGTGCAGCCGCTGCACGAGCAGCAACTGCGCATCGCGCGGCCGCGCTTCGCCTGGACCCGCAACCCGGAGGCGACCAGCAGCGTGCTGCAAGTGGCGCGCGATGCGCAGTTCCAGGACCTGCTGCTGGAGCAGGAGACCGACGCGACCCATCTGCGCGCGCCACAGCCCCTGCCGCCCGGCACCTACTTCTGGCGCCTTGCCTCGCGCGATGCGCAAGGCCGGCAAGGCCCGTTCGGGCAGGCGCTGACGCTGCATCTCAGCGATACGCCGGTCGATCCCGGCCTGGCGCCGGCGCAGGCCGAGCGCAGCACGCTGACCCTGCGCTGGCAGCCGGATCCGGACGCGCACCATTACCGGGTGCAGCTGGCGCGCGATCCCGCGTTCCGCCGCGGCCTGCTCGAACGCACCGTGACCCAGCCGCAGGTCGCGCTGCCGCGGCCGCGCCGCGGCACCTGGTACGTGCGCATCCAGACCCTGGAAGCCGACGGCGAGGCCGCGCCGTTCTCGACGCCGCAGACGCTGGACCTGCCCTGCCGCTACTGCAAGCTCGGCACGGCCGGCGGCGCGCTGCTGCTGTGGCTGGCGTTGTGAACGGCGCGCTGTTGCGACACGTTCTGGTGGCGCTCGCCGCAGCCGCACTGGCCGCGACACTGAGCCTGGGCGATGTCACCGCGCGACTGGACAACGCGCTGTACGACGCGGCAATCGCGCAGGCGCCGCGTCCGGCCGATCCGCGCATGCTGCTGATCGCCATCGACGACCGCAGCCTGCAGGCACTGGGCCAGTGGCCATGGCGACGCGACCTGCACGCGCGTCTGCTCGACCGACTCAGCGCAGCGGGCACCGAGCGGGTGGCGCTGGATCTGCTGTTCAGCGAACCCGACCTGCAACATGCCGACGACGATGCGCGCCTGGCTGCGGCGCTGCGGCGCAATGGCCGCACCGTGCTGCCGGTGATCGGCAGCGCCAGCGGTGCGGACATGCCGCAGGAGCTGCTGCCGATCCCCGCCATCGCCACCGCCGCGGCGGCGCTGGCGCACACCGACCTCGCCGTCGATGCCGACGGCATCGCGCGCGGCGTCTACCTGCGCGCCGGGCTCGGCAGTGCGCACTGGCCGGCGCTGGCCGCGGCCCTCACCGGCCGCGCGCTGCCGCCGGCGCCGGCCACCACCGACGCACCCTATGCCTGGCATCGCGCGGACTACGTCGGCCTGCGTTTCGCCGCGCCGTCGGCAGCGTTCGCGCAGGTGTCCTACGTCGACGTCGTGCAGGGCCGGATTCCACTGCAGTCGCTGCGCGGACGCCTGGCGATCGTCGGCGTCACCGCCACCGGTCTGGGGCAGCGGGTGATGACGCCGATGTCCGATGCGCGCTGGATGAGCGCGCCCGAATACCAGGCCAACGTCGCGGCGATGCTGTTGCGCGGCGACCCGATCCTGCCGTCGTCGCGCACTGCCCAGGTGGCCGGGTCCACGCTGCTGGTGCTGCTGGCCTGCCTGGGCACGCAGTGCGCCGGTGGGCGCCAACGGCGCTGGCTGGTGCCGCTGGCGAGCATGGCGGTGGTCGCCGGCGGCAGCCTGCTGTGGCTGCTGCTCGGCAGCCGCTGGTTCGCGCCAGGGGCGGCCCTGCTCGCCCTGGCCATCGTCGCCGCCGGTCAGTTGTGCCTGCACGCGGCACGCTGGCGCCGCCAGGCGCATCGCGACGCCCTGACCGGGCTGGTGAACCGCCACGGCTTCGAACAGGCGTTCGCCCAGGCGCTGGACGAGGCACGGCGCAGCGGCCGGCCGCTGACGCTGATCATCGTCGATGTGGATCATTTCAAGCGCTACAACGACACCCTGGGCCATCGCACCGGCGACCGCGCGCTGAAGCTGGTGGCCGCCGCGGTGGCGCGGCATGCGCGACATCCGCGCGAGGTCGCCGCGCGCTTTGGCGGCGACGAGTTCGCCATGATCCTGCCCGCCACCGATGCCGCCGATGCCAGCCGCATCGCCGCGGCGCTGGTCGAGGAGATCCGCGGGCTGTCGCTGCGCGCGCCGAACGGCAGCGTCGCCATCACTGCGAGCCTGGGCGTGCACAGCGCCACCGCGACAGCGCTCACGTCGGAGCGCGCGTTCTTCGAATCCGCCGACGCGGCGCTGTACCGGGTCAAGCGCGACGGACGCGACGGCTACGCGCTCAGCGACGCGACACCAGCACACCATACGCATGCGTCTGGTAACCTGCCGCACTCCGATCCACCCACTGCCGCGCAATGAAGCCATCGCTGTTCCGCCTGGGCCTGAACCTGTGGCCGCCGTTCCTGTGCGCCGGCATCCATGTGACCGAACTGAGCGCGGACTACCGCCACGCCCGCGTCGAACTGCGCATGCGCCCGTGGAACCGCAACTACGTGGGCACCCATTTCGGCGGCAGCCTGTTCGCCATGACCGATCCGTTCTGGATGCTGCTGACCATGCAGAACCTGGGGCGCGACTACTACGTCTGGGACAAGGCCGGCAGCATCGAGTTCGTACGCCCGGGCCGCGGCACGGTCAGCGCGCAGTTCGACCTGGACCAGGCGCTGCTGGACGAACTGCGCGCGGCCACCGCCAGCGGCGACAAGCATCTGCGCTGGTTCGAGACCGACGTCGTCGACGCCCAGGGCGAGGTGGTGGCGCGGACGCGCAAGCAGCTGTACGTCAAGCGCAAGCCGCCGCGTTAGCGCGCCTGCCGCCCGCGGGTTCGCCAAGGCCGGCGCCGCCTCCACGCAGGCCGACACACATCGCTTGCGATACCGACCGCGCCGTCAGCGTGCGCGGCGTCGCGAGGCGGGCCGCATGGGCGGGCCCCGGCCCAATCGCAGCTGCACGGCCGCGCCACGAGACCATGCGGCGCCGCACCAACGGCCATCACGCGCCGCTACACTACGCGGATGTCGCCCGATCTCTCCGCTCCCGCCCCCCGCCCGTCCCTGCAACGGCTGTTCTTCACCGGCCTGCTGACCCTGTTGCCGATCTGGCTGACCTGGGTGGTGGTCAAGTTCGTGTTCGTGCTGCTCTCGGGCATCAGCAGCCCCTGGGTGGTGCCGCTGTCGGTGCGCATCGCCGCCTCGTTCCCGCGCGAGCTGGGCTGGGCCACCGCGCAATGGGTGCAGAACACCATCGCCCTGATCGCCACCCTGGCGGTGATCCTGCTGGTCGGCATCCTCAGCCGGCGCATGATCGGCCAGCGCCTGCTGCGCTGGTTCGAGGCCGTGATGCGCCGCATCCCGCTGGCCAGCGTGGTCTACGACAGCGTGCGCAAGCTGGTGGACATCCTGCAGACCCAGCCCGGCAGCACTCAGCGCGTGGTGCTGATCGACTTCCCGCACCGGGACATGAAGTCGGTGGGCCTGGTGACGCGGGTCATCAAGGAACACGGCACCGGCCGCGAGCTGGCCGCGGTGTACGTGCCGACCACGCCCAACCCGACCTCCGGCTACCTGGAGATCGTGCCGGTCGAGTTGCTCACGCCCACCGACTGGAGCGTGGACCAGGCCATGAGCTTCATCATCTCCGGCGGCGCGGTGTCGCCGGAGAGCGTGCCCTTCACCCGCACCGTGGACCGCTGACGCCGATGCGCCGCGGCACGCTCGACGATCGCGCGGTCCGGCTGTTCATCGCCCTGGCGGCGTTCTTCTGCGTCAACGCCGCGCTGGCCGAGTTCATCGGGGTCAAGATCTTCGCCCTGGAAGACACCCTGGGCATCGCCCCGCTGAACTGGAACCTGTTCGGGCAGACGGGCTCGATGAACTTCACCGCCGGCACCCTGCTGTGGCCGCTGGTGTTCATCCTCACCGACACCATCAACGAGTTCTTCGGCCGCCGCGGCGTGCGCTTCATCTCCTGGCTGGCGGTGGGGCTGATCGGCTACGGCTTCCTGTTCGCGTTCGCCGCGATCGCGCTGGCCCCAGCCGGCTTCTGGGTCACCGCGGCGCAACACCAGGGCGTGCCCGACTACCAGGCCGCGTTCGCCGCGGTGTTCGGCCAGGGCATGTGGACCATCGCCGGCTCGCTGGTCGCGTTCATGGCCGGCCAGCTGATCGACGTGGCGGTGTTCCACCGCATCCGCAGCGTGACCGGCGAGAAGCACGTGTGGCTGCGCGCCACCGGCTCCACCGCGGTCTCGCAGCTGATCGACAGCTTCGTGGTGATCTACATCGCCTTCGTGCTCGGCCCGCAGCACTGGTCGATGCAGCTGTTCCTGGCGGTGAGCACGTTGAACTACATCTGCAAGATGCTGCTGGCGGTGCTGCTGATCCCGTTGCTGTACCTGATGCGGCGGCTGATCACCGATTACCTGACCCCCGAACGCGCCGAACAACTGCGCGAGGAAGCCGCCGCCGACTGAACGCCGGCACACGCGCGAGCGCACCGCACGCGCTTGCGCGCGGCCGTCGTGCAGCGCCGCAGACGCCGATGCCGCCTGGCCCGTCGCGACACGGCGCCCGCCCGCGACAGGGCGGTGGGCGCCCGCAGGCAGCGGCCATGGGTGGCCTCGGCGGTGCGGATCGGGCAAGCTCCCCGCTCGCTTGTCGTTGGAGCCCGCAATGCCGCCCCGCTTTTCCCGCCTGCTGTCCCTGGCCATCGCCACCGCCCTGAGCCTGTCGCTGGCGGCCCCGGCGGACGCGGCCAAGAAGAAGACCACCAAGCAGACCACCGCGCAGACCCGCGCCAAGGCGAGCAAGGCCCGCAAGGCGCGGCCGGCGCCGGCCCCGGTGGTGCTGACCAAGGCGCAACAGCTGAACCGGCTGTACGACGACTACTGGGAAGCCTCGCTCAAGCTCAATCCGCTGCAGGCGACCTTCCAGGGCGACAGCCGCTACAACGACCAGTTGCCGAACTTCCTCTCGGCTGCGTTCCGCCAGCAGTCGCACGACTTCACCGTGGAGTGGCTGAGCAAGGCCGAGGCGATCGGCAAGGATGGCCTCAGCGGCCAGGACCTGCTCAGCTACGAGATCTTCGTCGGCGACGCGCGCAACGCGCTGGAGGCGGAGAAGTACCCCAGCTGGATGCAGCCGGTGAACCAGTTCTACAACGTCGGCAGCATCATGGTGATGCTCGGCTCCGGCACCGGCGCGCAGCCGTTCCGCACGGTCAAGGATTACGACAACTGGTCGCGGCGCGCGCTCGGCATCCCGGCACTGTTCGACCAGGCCATCGCCAACATGCGCGAAGGCATGAAGGCCGGCGTTGTGCAGCCGCGCGCGTTGATGGAGAAGGTGCTGCCGCAGCTCGATGCGATCATCAAGCCCACCGCCGAGGAGAGCCTGTTCTGGGGCCCGGTGCGCAACCTGCCGGCGGACATTCCGGAGGCCGAGAAGCAGCGCATCACCGCCGAATACAAGCGCATGATCGAGTACCGGATCATGCCCGCCTACCGCGCGCTGCGCGGCTTCATCGCCACCGAATATCTGCCGGCCACGCGCAATACCGCCGGCATCGGCGCCCTGCCCGGCGGCGATGCCTGGTACGCCTGGAACGTGCGCCAGAGCACTACCACCGACCTGACCCCCGCCCAGATCCACCAGATCGGCCTGGACGAGGTGGCGCGCATCCAGGGCCAGATCCAGGCGGTGATGAAGCAGGTGCGCTTCCGCGGCTCGATGCAGAAGTTCTTCAAGTTCATGCAGACCGACAAGCGCTTCACCTTCAAGAGCGAGGACGAGCTGCTGAGCTACTACCGCGGCCTGGAAGGCCGGGTCGACGCGGCGGTGCCGCGCATGTTCTCGCTCAAGCCCAAGGCCGCGTTCGAGATCCGCCCGGTGGAGCCGTACCGCGCGCAGTCGGCCGCCAGCGGCTCGTACATGCGTCCCAGCGAGGATGGCCGCCCCGGCATCTTCTACGTCAACACCTACGACCTGCCCAGCCGCAAGACCTGGGATGCGGAAGACCTGTACCTGCACGAGGCCATTCCCGGCCACCACTTCCAGCTCGGTCTGCAGCAGGAGCTGACCAACCTGCCCAAGTTCCGCCGCTTCGGCGGCGAGACCGCGTTCATCGAAGGCTGGGGCCTGTACGCCGAATCGCTGGGCAAGGACCTGGGCCTGTACCAGGATCCCTACAACTATTTCGGCTACCTGCAGAACGAGCTGTGGCGCGCGATCCGCCTGGTGGTGGACACCGGCCTGCATAGCAAGGGCTGGACCCGCGAGCAGGTGATCGACTACATGCTGCAGAACTCGGCCACCAGCCGCACCGACGCCGAAGCCGAGGCCGAGCGCTACATGGCCATCCCCGGCCAGGCGCTGTCCTACAAGATCGGCGAGATGAAGATCATGCAGCTGCGCGACTACGCCCGCGCGCAACTCGGCGACAAGTTCGATATCCGCGAGTTCCACGCCGAAGTGCTGAAGGATGGCTCGGTACCGCTGAACGTGCTGCAGGAAAAGATCGAGCGCTGGGTGGCGAGCAAGAAGAAGGGGTGAGCGGGAAGCCGCTCCTCCCGCGGAACATGCGACCTGAGGCGTCGCGGGATCGTTGCAGGAGCGGCTTCAGCCGCGATGGGGCCTTGCTGGTGAAGCCCGGTCGCGGCTGAAGCCGCCCCTACGGGAAAGCAGCCGCCGCACGGAGGCAGATAGCACGCCAGTTCCACCAGGACATGAGCGCGCACGAACCCATTGTGGGAGGGACTTCAGTCCCGACGCGTTGTAGTGAACGGCGTCGGGACTGAAGTCCCTCCCACAGTGCAGCTCGCTGGCATGCCGGCTGCTGCAAGTGCAGCGCGACAGGAGTGGGAACTACAGCGACGTCCCGTTGATGCGATCGCCATCCCGTTGCGCCCATTCCACTCGGTGCTGATCGCACACCAGTTGCATCAGGGCACCGGGCGCGCATGAACCCCTTGTAGGAGGGACTTCAGTCCCGACGCGTTGCAGTAAGGGCGTCGGGACTGAAGTCCCTCCCACAGTGCAGCTCGCTGGCATGCCGGCTGCTGCAAGTGCAGCGCGACAGGAGTGGGAACTACAGCGACGTCCCGTTGATGCAATCGCCGTCCCGTTGCGCCCATTCCACTCGGTGCGGATCGCACACCAGTTGCATCAGGGCACCGGGCGCGCATGAACCCCTTGGCCAAGGTGGTTGATCAGCGCCGACACCCACTGAGAACCGACGTCGAAGCCATCGCGCCGTCGCGTGCAAGGCCAGCGCCCTCTCTACGACGATGCCAGACGCCGCGCCAGCTGCGCGATGTCCTGCGGGGTGGTGCGGCAGCAGCCGCCGATCAGGCGGGCGCCGGCCGCACGCCAGGCGGCGAGGTGGTCGACCAGGCTGCCGGCATCGGCGCTGTCGGCCTGCCAGCATTTGCGCTCGGCGTCGTAGCGCTCGCCCGCGTTCGGATACACCACCAGCGGCAACCGCGTCAGCGTCGCCAGATGACGCAACGCCGCAGTGGCCAGCGACGGCGCGACGCAGTTGACGCCGAGCGCGACCACCTGCGGGTGGCCGTCGAGCAACGCCACCACCTCGTGCAACGGCGTGCCGTCGCTGAGGTGCGCGGCATCGCGCAAGGTGCAGGCGAACCAGGCGACACCCTCAGGAAACTCCTCCAGCACCTGCAGCAAGGCCGCCATTTCCGCCAGCGACGGCTGCGTTTCGCAGGCCAGCAACTCCACACCGGCCGCGACCAGGGCCGCGATGCGCGGGCGATGGAAATCGCGCATTCGCGCCGGCGTCAGCGCATAGTCGCCACGGTACTCGGATCCGTCGGCCAAGTAGGCGCCATACGGACCGACCGAGCCGGCAACCAGCAACGGCCCCGCCTGCGGATGCCGCGCGAGATGCGCCTGCCGTGCCTGCTGCGCCAGTTCGACGCTGCGCGCGATCAAGCGTTGCGAGTGCGCGAGGTCGATCCCGCGCGCAGCGAAGCCCTGCGGCGTGGCCTGGTAGCTGGCGGTGATCGCACACTGCGCACCAGCGGCGAAATAGTCGCGGTGCACCTGGCGGATCAGGTCCGGCTGTTCCAGCAGGATCTTCGCCGACCACAGCGGATCGCGCAGATCGCAGCCGCGACGCTCCAGTTCGGTGGCCAGCGCGCCGTCGAGCACCAGGCACCGGTCCTCGGCCAGCAGCGCGGCAAGCGGGTTGTGCGGCATGGCGCGGCCTCGCAGCGACGGAATGCGCAGTGTCGCAGACGGCAGCGGTGTGGTCGCGACGCGCTGCGCTATGCTGCTGCCATGCCATTCGCCCGCTTACTGACGACGCGCGACCGCACTGTCGCCACCGCCGCGCCACAGACGCGCACTGCAGCCATCGCCCACACCTGTTGCCCGAGCGCGCCGCGATGACCTCGTCGCTGACCCTGGACGGCCTGCACCACGTGGCGATCATCGCCTCCGACTACGCGCGCTCCAAGGACTTCTATTGCCGCCTCCTCGGCCTGCCGGTGATCGCCGAGGTGTATCGCGAAACCCGCGACTCCTGGAAGCTGGACCTGGCCCTGCCCGACGGCAGCCAGCTCGAACTGTTCTCGTTCCCGACCCCACCGCCGCGACCGAGCCGCCCGGAAGCCTGTGGGCTGCGCCACCTGGCGCTGCGCGTGCGCGACCTGGACGCCGCCGTCGCGCACCTGCAGGCGCACGGCGTGGAGGTCGAACCGATCCGTGTGGACGAGTACACCGGCCGCCGCTTCACCTTCTTCGCCGATCCCGACGACCTGCCGCTGGAACTGTACGAAAACGGCTGAACGCCCACCGCCGGCCACGCTGAACCGCATGCCGCAGTGCGGATTCCCAGCACCATACGCTTGGGTATACAGTCGGATCAGGCCGGCATCGCGCCGGCCGCACCGGACATCCCTCGGGAGGGGAACATGCGCACGACCTTCAAGACCCTGATGCTGGCCCTGCCGCTGAGCGCGGCGGCATTCATGGCGCACGCCGCCGACACCTCGCCGGTCGGCCGCTGGCAGACCATCGACGACGAAACCGGCAAGCCCAAGTCGATCGTGCAGATCGAACAGGCCGCCAACGGCACACTGAGCGGCAAGGTGGTCGAGATCCTGCAGTCCAACCACGGCCCCAACCCGATGTGCGACAAGTGCGACGGCGAGCGCAAGGGCAAGCCGATCAAGGGCATGACCATCCTGTGGGGCCTCAAGCCCGACGGCACCGCGGTATGGGACGGCGGCTCGGTGCTGGACCCGGCCAAGGGCAAGACCTACAAGGCCAAGGTCACCCTGACCGACGGCGGCAAGAAGCTGCAGATGCGCGGCTACATCGGCATCGAGGCGCTGGGGCGGACGCAGACCTGGATCAGGGAGTGACGGAAGCCGGGAATCGGGAGTGGAGAATCGGGAATCGTTAAAAGCGGCATCTGCCGGCCTGATCCCACCCCACTCCGACAAGGCGCCTGCAAAGGCGCCTTTTTCGTGGCCATCAGCTCGCGGGCGGCGCTCTTGCGAGTTCCCACTCTCGCGAATCGGGAATGGGGAATGGGGAATCGCAAAAGCGGCATCTGCTGGCCTGATGCCACCCCACTCCAACAAGGCGCCTTTTTCGTGGCCCATCAGCTCGCGGGCGGCGCTCTTGCGAGTCCCCATTCCCGATTCCCCATTCCCAGCTCCATGCAATAATCCCCGGCCCCCAGAAACGCCGGCCGCCATGACCACCGCTCTCGTCACCACCGCCCTGCCCTATGCCAACGGACCGCTGCATCTGGGGCATCTGGTCGGCTACATCCAGGCCGACATCTGGGTGCGCGCGCGGCGGCTGCGCGGCGACCGCACCTGGTTCGTGTGCGCCGACGACACCCACGGCACGCCGATCATGCTGGCCGCCGAGAAGGCCGGGGTCACCCCTGAGAGCTTCATCGCCGCCATCCAGGCCAGCCACGAGCGCGATTTCGCCGCGTTCGGCGTGGCCTTCGACCATTACGACTCGACCAACTCGGACGCCAACCGCGCCCTGACCGAGGCGTTCTACGCCAAGCTCGACGCCGGCGGCCACATCGCGCGGCGCTCGGTGGCGCAGTTCTACGACCCGGCCAAGGGCATGTTCCTGCCCGACCGCTACATCAAGGGCATCTGCCCGAACTGCGGCAGCGCCGACCAGTACGGCGACAACTGCGAGGTCTGCGGCGCCACCTATTCCCCGACCGAGCTGAAGGAGCCCAAGTCGGTGATCTCCGGCGCCACGCCGGAGCTGCGCGATTCGGAGCACTTCTTCTTCGAGGTCGGCCGCTTCGACGGCTTCCTGCGGCAGTGGCTGGCCGGCGACGTGGCCCTGCCCGGGGTCAAGGCCAAGCTGATGGAATGGCTGGACAGCGAAGGCGGCCTGCGCGCCTGGGACATCTCCCGCGATGCGCCGTACTTCGGCTTCCAGATTCCCGGCCAGCCGGGCAAGTATTTCTACGTGTGGCTGGACGCGCCGATCGGCTACCTGAGCAGCTTCCAGACCCTGTGCGCGAGCCTGGGCGAAGCGTTCGAGCCGCACCTGGCCGCCGGCACCGCCACCGAACTGCACCACTTCATCGGCAAGGACATCGTCAACTTTCACGGCCTGTTCTGGCCGGCGGTGCTGCACGGCACCGGGCACCGCGCGCCGACCCGGCTGCACGTCAACGGCTACCTGACCGTCGACGGCGCCAAGATGTCCAAGTCGCGCGGCACCTTCGTCATGGCCCGCACCTACCTGGACGTGGGCCTGGAGCCGGAAGCGCTGCGCTACTACTTCGCGGCCAAGTCCTCCGGCGGCGTCGACGATCTCGACCTGAACCTGGGCGACTTCGTGGCGCGGGTCAACGCGGACCTGGTCGGCAAGTTCGTCAACCTGGCCAGCCGCTGCGCCGGCTTCATCGACAAGCGCTTCGGCGGCACGCTCGCCGACGCGCTGCCGGATGCGGCGCAGTACGCGCGCTTCGTCGCCGCGCTGGCGCCGATCCGCGAGGCCTACGAGCGCAACGACCCGGCCAGCGCGATCCGCCAGACCATGGCCCTGGCCGACGAGGCCAACAAGTACATCGACGAACACAAGCCCTGGGTGCTGGCCAAGCAGGACGGCGCCGAAGCGCAACTGCAGGCCGTGTGCACGCAGGGCCTGAACCTGTTCCGGGTGCTGGCCGCCGCGCTCAAGCCGGTGCTGCCGCGCACCTGCGCCGAGGCCGAGGCCTTCCTGTCGGCCCCGCTCGGCGCCTGGGAAGACCTCGACGCCCCGCTGCTGGCGCACGTGATCCAACCGTACGCCCCCCTGTTCACCCGTATCGACCCCAAGCTGCTCGACGCCATGACCGACGCCTCCAAGGACACCCTCGCCCCCACTCCAACTGCCGCGCCCCCCGCCAAGCAGGAAGCGAAGGCCGCCACCAATCCCCAATCCCCACTCCCCACTCACGGCGTCATCGGCATCGACGACTTCGCCAAACTCGACCTGCGCGTCGGCAAGGTGCTGGCCTGCGCGTTCGTCGAAGGCTCGGACAAGCTGCTGCGCTTCGAACTGGACGCCGGCGAGCTGGGCAAGCGGCAGATCTTCTCCGGCATCCGCGGCAGCTACGGCGAACCGGAAAAGCTGGTCGGCCGCAACGTGGTGTTCATCGCCAACCTGGCCCCGCGCAAGATGCGCTTCGGCCTCAGCGAAGGCATGATCCTGTCGGCCGGCTTCGACGGCGGCGCCCTGGCCCTGCTCGACGCCGACAGTGGCGCGCAGCCGGGCATGCCGGTGCGGTAAGGCCGGGAAAGGAGAATCGGGAATCGGGAATCGCAGAGCTGCAGCCCGCCGCCAGACCCGCTTTTACGATTCCCGTTTCCCCATTCCCCATTCCCATGGACTTGGCCCTATTCGACTTCGACCACACGGTCACCACCACCGATACCTATTCGGGATTCCTGCGCCGTGTGGCCACGCCGGCGCAGCAGGCGCGGGCGCGCTGGGCGGTCGGGCCGTGGCTGGCCGGCTATCGGCTGGGCCTGGTGTCGGCGGCGACGTTGCGCACGCGTGTCACCCGGCTGGTGTTCGCCGGCCGCGATGCAGACGAGATCGCCCGCGAGGCCGAGCACTATGCGCAGCAGGCGCTGCCGCCGCTGCTGCGACCGGACATGCTGCAGCGGATCGCCTGGCACCAGGCCCAGGGGCACACCGTGGTGCTGGTCTCCGGTTCGCTGGATCTGTATCTGCGGCCCTGGTGCACGCAACATGGGCTGGGCCTGATCTGCAACCATCTGGAAGTGCAGGATGGGCGCCTGACCGGCCGCTATCGCCACGGCGACTGCGGACCCCGCAAGGCCGCGCTGATCCGCATGCAGTACGACCTGAACGCTTATCGGCGCATCCATGCGTACGGCGACAGTCGCGAGGATCGGCCGATGCTGGCACTGGCGCACGAACGCTGGTACTGCGGGCGCCGGATCGCCTGAGCCGACGACACTGCCCGATGCGGCGCCGTCGGGCGAACATGGGCACCGCGTTACACTGTGCAGGCTGACCACGCCGATGCATCTTCTTCGCTCTGTAGTCCCCGCGGCGCTGCCGCGCGCCGCCTCCGCCATGACGCCCGCCCACGCCCCCCTGCTCGAACGCCTCGATCGCCTGCTGCCGCAGACCCAATGCGGCCAGTGCGGGTTCGACGGCTGTCGTCCCTATGCCGAAGCGATGGCCGCCGGCACGGCGCAGGTGGACCGCTGCCCGCCCGGCGGCGACGCCGGCGCGCGCGCCCTGGCGCGGGTGCTCGGCGTCCCCGCCCTGCCCTACGACCGCAGCCGCGGCACCCACACGCCGCCGCAGGTGGCATGGGTGGTGGAAGCCGACTGCATCGGCTGCACCAAGTGCATCCAGGCCTGCCCGGTGGACGCCATCGTCGGCGGCGCCAAGCACATGCACACGGTGCTGGCGCCCTTGTGCACCGGCTGCGCGCTGTGCCTGCCGGCCTGTCCGGTGGACTGCATCGTCCTGCGCTGAGACAGCCGCTTCAGCGCGAGCCCCACGGCGGGCGCATCCGGATCGGCACCCGTCGCGTATGTCCTGGTGTCATCCCACCGGAGCGCCGTGCATGCCGACGTCGACCGCCACCTTCCCGCTCATTCGAGCGCACCTGCCGCTGGCCCTGGCCCTCGGCGCCGCCACCCTGGTCGCCGCCGCGCCTGCGCGGGCGATGCTGCACTACGAGGGCATCGCCTATGCCGCCGACGGCAAACAGGTGCTGTACCGCGAAAGCCACTGGGTCCGCGAGGATGGCGCGCGCCTGGTGCTGTACCAGTGCACCGACGGCGCCGCGTTCGCGCGCAAGCGCGTGGACGATGGCAGCGCCGCACCGGACTTCGAACTGGTCGATGCGCGCAGCGGCTACCGCGAGGGTGTGCGCCGCAGCGGCAGCGGGCGCGAGATGTTCAGTCAGGCCAAGGGTCAGGCCGAACGCCGCGCGCCGTTGCCCAAGAGCACCGAGGCGCAGGTGATCGACGCGGGTTTCGACGCCTACCTGCGCCAGCGCTGGGACAGCCTGGGCAGCGGCGGACCGCAGCGCATCGCCTTCGTGCTGCCCAGCGAACTGCGCACGCTCGACTTCCGCATCACCCCCGGCCCGGCCGATGCCGAAGTGCAGCGCTACACCCTGAGCCTGGCCGCCTGGTACGGCACGCTGCTGCCCGACCTCAGCGTCGCCTACACGCGCCAGGATCGGCGCCTGCGCGAGTTCCGCGGCGTCGGCAACATCCGCGACGCGCGCGGCCGCTACCCGAGCGTGCGCATCGAATTCCCCGAACGCCTGCGCGGCCAGGCCGATGCCGGCGCCTGGGAGCAGGCGCTGCAGCAACCGTTGGTCGCGCAATGCAGCGCGCGCTGAGCCACGCCGCCGGCGCATTCACGCCGGCCCCCGCCGCACCCGCTACAACCATGCCTGCGCATCGCCCGCGCTTCGACGAGGACACCTCATGGCCAAGGCCTACCTGTGGTTCAACGCCGCGCTGTACGCGCTCCTGGCCGTCTGGTGCACGCTGCTGCCGGCACAGACCGCCGCGGCGGTGGGCTATGTCGGCCTGGACCGCTCCGGCCAGTCCGAATACCTGGTCATCTACGGCGGCCTGCAATTGGGCATGGCCTTCCTGTTCGGCTACTTCGCCCGCACCGGGCAGTTGCGCACCGGCCTGCTCCTGGCACTGGCGTTCTACGTGCCCATCGTGCTCTACCGCAGCGCCAGCCTGCTGCGGCTGTGGCCGGTCGGCCCGACCACGACCGGCCTGGCCGCGTTCGAGATCGTCCTGCTGCTCACCGCGTGCGTATTGTGGCGGCGCCAGCGCGCCTGAGCGACGGGCGCGGCGAAAGCCTGTAGCATCGCGCCGACCTTCGCCACCGTCTCCCGGCATGACCGAGTCGCCCGATCACGACGAAGCAGGACAATTGCTGGTGGCCACCGCCACCGGCGACAGCGCCGCGTTCGAACGCCTGTACCGCACCA
Source organism: Xanthomonas sp. LMG 12459 (assembly GCF_009192905.1). Classification (NCBI taxonomy): domain Bacteria; kingdom Pseudomonadati; phylum Pseudomonadota; class Gammaproteobacteria; order Lysobacterales; family Lysobacteraceae; genus Xanthomonas; species Xanthomonas sp. LMG 12459. The sequence goes on along the minus strand of NZ_NSGT01000071.1, from coordinate 13,428 downwards.
CCTCCTCGCGCCTGTTCGGCGTGTGCCTGCGCATCGTGCCGCAGCGCGGCGAAGCCGAGGACGTGCTGCAGGAAGTGTTTTCCTCCGTCTGGCGCAAGGCGGCGCAATTCGACCCGCAGCGCGCGCGCGGCCTGACCTGGCTGACCATGATCGCCCGCAACAAGGCCATCGACCATCTGCGTGCACGCGCACCGGCGCGGCAGTCGGTGGCGCTGGACGACGCCGGCGAACTGCAGGACGAAGGCCGCGATCCGCTCGCCGATACCGAGTGGCGGGTGGCCGGTCGGCGCCTGGACGTGTGCATGGGCGAACTGGAGCCGCCGCGCGGCGACTTGATCCGCACCGCGTTCTTCGAAGGCATCACCTACGAAGAACTGGCGCAGCGCAGCGGCACGCCGTTGGGCACGGTCAAGAGCTGGATCCGCCGTGGCCTGGCCAAACTGAAAGCGTGTTTGGAACGATGAACGCCTCCGTGCCCGATCCACAGGAAACCCCGCCGCCGCGCGACGTGCTGGCCGGCGAGTACGTGCTCGGCGTGCTCGACGCGCAGGAGCGCCGCGCCGCCGAAGCACGCATCGACAGCGACCGCGAATTCGCCGCGGCCGTGCTGCAATGGCAGCAGCACCTGATGCCTCTGGCCGACGAGATCGCCCCGGTGGCGGTGCCCGAGCGCGTGTGGGTGCGCATCCGCGCCTCGCTGGGCCTGGATGCGCCGGCGCCGCGCCCGCGCGCCGCCGCACCCGGGTTCTGGGACAGCGTGCGGACCTGGCGCTGGCTCAGCGCCGGCGGCTTCGCCACCGCCACGGCCTGCCTGCTGGCGCTGCTGCTGGCACGTGCGCCGGTGCCGCCGCCGGCCGTGCAGCCCCCGCCGGTCGCCACTACCACCACGCCCAAGCCCAGCGGCATCGCGATGACCTCCACGCTGATGCAGGACGACGGCAAGCCCGGCTACGTGGCGCTGATGGACGCCGACAAGCGCAGCATCACCCTCACCCCGCTGGCCGGCGCCCGCGACGCCGACCGCGTGCCGGAACTGTGGCTGATCCCGGCCGACGGCAAGGCGCGCTCGATGGGTGTGTTCGACGAGGCCAAGGCGCGCGTGGCGCGCATTCCCGATGCGCTGATGCCCTTGCTCAGCGACGGCGCGGTGCTGGCGGTGACCATGGAACCGCCCGGCGGCGCGCCCGGCGGCGTCGCCACCGGTCCGGTCGTGGCCAAGGGCGGCATCAGCACACTGCAGCTGGCGCCGTAGACAACCCTTCTTCCATCGGGACCATGGATCCCCTTCTCCCGTCGGGAGAAGGTGCCCCGAAGGGGCGGATGAGGGTACGGGCGAAGCCTCGTACAGCGTCCGCTAGCGCAAGTTGGATACGCGAGGGCTACGCTCCGCACCCTCACCCCAACCCCTCTCCCGATGGGAGAGGGGCAATAACGCCTTAGCTCGCTGCAGCTGGCTCAGTAGACAATCCTTCTCCCACCAAGACCACGGATCCCCTTCTCCCATCGGGAGAAGGTGCCCCGAAGGGGCGGATGAGGGTCCGGGCGAAGCCTCGTACAGCGTCCGCTAGCGCAAGTTGGATACGCGAGGGCTACGCTTCGTACCCTCACCCCAGCCCCTCTCCCGATGGGAGAGGGGCAATAACGCCTTAGCTCGCTGCAGCTGGCTCAGTAGACAATCCTTCTCCCACCAAGACCACGGATCCCCTTCTCCCATCGGGAGAAGGTGCCCCGAAGGGGCGGATGAGGGTACGGGCGAAGCCTCGTACAGCGTCCGCTAGCGCAAGTTGGATGCGCGAGGGCTTCGCTCCGTACCCTCACCCCAACCCCTCTCCCGATGGGAGAGGGGCAGTGCACCACGTACCTTGCACGCGCCGCGGAGAGATCGGGCCGCGGCCAGGCTATGCCGCGCTCGTCTAAAAGAACCGGGCGCGCATTCACCCGCCCACCACTCGTGCGCAGGCAACATCCCCGCCGCCATCGCGCATCCGCACGACAGCCAGATCTTCCGATTCGTGCGACGCCTGCGCTGCGCCGTCGTGGCCGCCATGCCGCGTTCGCAGCCGTGCAGGGGAAATGCGACGCGGGTGCATCCGTGTTCCGGTTTCGCCCGTATCGCTCCCAAGTCCCCCAATGAGACGCGCTTGTGCCGAGTCCCGTTCCGGAACCCAGCCATTCCACAATGCCACCAGCGCCGCGTGGCCGCATCCTGCGCACCTTGCGGCGCTGGTTCGACACCAGTGCCGAGATCGAGCTGGATCCGGCGCGGGCAGACCGCATCGACTGGCTGCGTGCCGCGCCCTACATCGGCCTGCACCTGGCGTGCCTGGGCGTGTTCTGGGTCGGTGTGTCCTGGTTCGCCGTCGGCATGGCCGTGGCGATGTACGCGGTGCGCATGTTCGCGCTCACCGGCTTCTACCACCGCTACTTCGCGCACCGCGCGTTCAAGACCTCGCGTCCGGTGCAGTTCCTGTTCGCCGCGATCGGCGCCACCTGCGTGCAGCGCGGACCGCTGTGGTGGGCCGCCCACCACCGCAACCATCATCGCCATACCGATACCCCGGCCGATCCGCATTCGCCGCGCCAGCACGGCTTCTGGTGGAGCCATAGCGGCTGGTTCCTGACCCCGCGCGGCTTCCGCACCGACTGGGAGGCGATCCCGGACCTGCGCCGCTTCCCCGAACTGCGCTTCCTCGACCGCTTCGACCTGTTGCTGCCGGTGCTGCTGGCGCTGGCGCTGTTCCTGCTCGGCGGGTGGCTGCAGCGGCACGTGCCGCAGCTCGGCACCGACGGCCCGCAGTTGCTGGTGTGGGGTTTCTTCGTCTCCACCGTGGCGCTGTTCCATGCCACCTTCACCATCAACTCGCTGGCGCACCGCTTCGGCAGCCGCCGCTTCGACACCCGCGACGACAGCCGCAACAACCTGTGGCTGGCGCTGCTGACCTTCGGCGAAGGCTGGCACAACAACCACCATTTCTTCCCTGGCGCCGCGCGCCAGGGCTTCCGCTGGTGGGAGCTGGACCTGACCTGGTACGGCCTGAAGGCGCTGTCGTGGACGCGCGTGATCCGCGAGCTCAAGCCGGTGCCGGCCGGGCTGGTGCGCGCACAGGCGCGTGCCCGATGAGCCGGATCGCGGTGGTGGGCTCGGGGATCGCCGGCCTCGGCGCGGCGTGGTTGCTGTCGCAGCGCCACGAGGTGACGCTGTACGAGGCGGCCGACTATCTCGGCGGCCATACCCATACCCATGCGATCGAACTGGACGGTGCGGAATACGCGGTGGACAGCGGCTTCATCGTGTTCAATCCGGAGCACTACCCGCTGCTGAGCGCGCTGTTCGCGCGGCTCGGGGTCGAGTCGCAGCCGACCACGATGAGTTTTTCGGTGCACGAGGAACGCACCGGGCTGGAGTACAACGCCGGCACGCTCGACGGGCTGTTCTGCCAGCGCCGCAACCTGCTGTCGCCGCGCTTCTGGCGCATGCTGCGCGATCTGCGGCGGTTCTACCGTGAGGCGCCGCAGGTGCTGCACGACGCCACGCTGGCGCAGCTCACCCTCGGCGACTTCCTGCAGCGCCACCGCTACTCCGAGGTATTCCGCGACGCGCACCTGGTGCCGATGGCCTCGGCGCTGTGGTCCTCGCCGTCGCGGCAGATCCTCGATTTCCCGATGCGCCAGCTGATCGGCTTCATGGCCAATCACCACATGCTGCAGGTCAGCGGCCGCCCGCAGTGGCGGGTGGTCCGCGGCGGCTCCAACAGCTACGTGCGTGCGCTGCGTAGCCGCTGGCGCGTGCGCGAGCGGCTCGGCACGCCGGTGCGCGCGCTGCAGCGCACGGCCCATGGCAGCGTCGCGATCGCCTGCGATGCCGATACCCAGCAATACGACCATGCGGTGTTGGCCTGCCACGCCGACGACGCGCTGCGCCTGCTGACCGACCCCAGCGACCCGGAAACCGCGATCCTCGGCGCGATCGGCTACCAGGACAACGAGACCGTGCTGCACACCGACGCGCGCGTGCTGCCGCGCGACCGCCGCGCCTGGGCCGCCTGGAACGCGCAAGTGCCGGCAGATCCGGACGCGCCGTGCACGGTCAGCTACTGGATGAACGCACTGCAGTCGCTGCAGGCGCCGCAGCCGTTCATCGTCAGCCTCAACCGCACCGATGCGATCGATCCGGCCAAGGTGCTGCGACGCATGCGCTACCGGCATCCGCTGCAGACCCAGGCGTCGGTGGCGGCGCAGGCGCGCAAGGGCGAGATCCAGGGCCAGCGCAATACCTGGTTCGCCGGCGCTGGCTGGGGCTTCGGCTTCCACGAGGACGGCCTGCGCAGCGCGGTCGACGTCGCCGCTGCGCTGGGGGTACCCTGGTCATGACGCTGATGCGCCGTGCTGCCGTGCCCGCCCCGCCGACTGGCGCCGTCTCGACAACGTCGGCGGCGGCGGGCACGACCCTGCATGGCCTGCACAGCGCGGTGTACACCGGCTGGGTGCGGCATCGCCGTTACGCACCGAAAGCGCTGGCGTTCCGCTACCCGCTGTTCCTGCTGTACCTGGACCTGGACGAACTGAAGCAGGTATTCGCGCGGCGCTGGCTATGGTCGGTGAACCGGCGCAACCTGGCCGAGTTCCGCCGCAGCGACTACCTGGGCGACCCCGCGCAACCGCTGGACGAAGCGGTACGCGACCGCGTGCAGCAGCACACCGGCGAGCGTCCGCTGGGCCCGGTGCGCATGCTCACCCACCTGCGCTACTTCGGCCACTGCTTCAATCCGGTCACGTTCTACTACTGCCACGACGCGCAGCAGCGCCTGCACAGCATCGTGGCCGAGATCACCAACACGCCGTGGCGGCAGCGCCACGCCTACGTGCTGCCGATGGCCGAGGCGCGCAGTCACGGCGCCACGCACGCCTGGCGCTTCGCCAAGCGCTTCCACGTCTCGCCGTTCATGGCGATGGCGCATACCTATGCCTGGCGCTTCAGCGAACCCGGCGCGCAACTGCGCGTGCACATGGACGTGCTCGATCCCACGCCGGCGGCGACGCGGCGACGCTTCGACGCCACCCTGGTGCTCGAACGCCGCGCGCTCGACGGTGCCAGCCTGGCGCAGGCACTGCTGCGCTATCCGGCGATGACCCTGCAGGTCATGGCCAAGATCCACTGGCAGGCGCTGCGGCTGTGGCTGCGCGGCAACCCGGTGCACGACCACCCCGACCACTCCCTTCCGCGAGAACGCCGATGAACGCTCCGCACGCGCCCTCTTCCGCCGCCGCGCTGGCCCCTGCCGCACCGCCGCTGCGCGGGCTCGACCGCCTGCTGCGGCAACGCCTGCTCGCCACCCTGGATGGCCTGCGCGAGGGCCAGTTGCGCATCGAGGAAGCCGGCACGCTGACCACGCTGGGCGATACCAGCATCGGCGCCGACACGCTGCAGGCGCATCTGCGCATCCATGACCCGCGCTTCTACCGCCAGGCCGCGCTCAACGGCAGCGTCGGCGTCGGCGAGGCGTACATGGACGGCCTGTGGGACTGCGACGACCTGGTCGCACTGGTACGCCTGCTGGTGCGCAACCGCGACCGCCTGGACGCGATGGAAACCGGCCTGGCCCGGCTCGGCGGCCTGGCGATGCGCGGCCTGCACGCGTTCGCGCGCAATACCCGCGCCGGCAGCCGCCGCAACATCGCTGCGCACTACGACCTGGGCAATCCGTTGTTCGAGCTGTTCCTGGATCGCAACCTGATGTACTCCTCGGCGATCTTCCGCGACGCCGACGCCGCCTTGGGCGAAGCCGCGCTGGAACGCGCCGCCGAACGCAAGCTGCAGCGCATCTGCGCCAAGCTCGACCTGCAGCCGCACCACCACCTGGTCGAGATCGGCACCGGCTGGGGCGGCTTCGCGCTGCATGCGGCCAAGCACCACGGCTGCCGCGTCACCACCACTACCATCTCGCGCGAGCAGTACGAACTGGCCCGGCAGCGCATCGCGGCCGCCGGGCTGTCGGACCGGGTCGAGGTGCTGCTGCGCGACTATCGCGATCTCGACGGTCGCTACGATCGCCTGGTCTCGATCGAGATGATCGAGGCGATCGGCCATCAATACCTGGATACCTACTTCGGCAAGGTCGGCAGCCTGCTCAAGGACGACGGCCAGGCGCTGATCCAGGCCATCACCATCGAGGACCACCGCTACGCGCAGGCGCTGAAGTCGGTGGACTTCATCAAGCGCCATATCTTCCCGGGCAGCTTCATCCCCTCGGTGGCGGCGATGACCGGGGCGATCGGCCGCGCCAGCGACCTGCGTCTGTTCAACCTGGAAGACATCGGCCCCAGCTACGCGCTGACCCTGCGCGCCTGGCGCGAGCGCTTCATGGCAAAGCTGCCGCAGGTGCGCGCGCTCGGCTACGACGAACGCTTCATCCGCATGTGGGAGTTCTACCTGGCCTACTGCGAAGGCGGTTTCCTGGAGCGCTCGATCGGCGACGTGCACCTGTGGCTGAGCAAGCCGCGCGCACGGCCGGCGCAGTTCGCGCCGGCGCTGGCGGGCGACGCATGAGCAACCTGATCAACTACCTCGCCCTGCAGGGGCTGTGGCTGGCCGCCGTCGTCGGCGCCGCGCACGGCTTGGCCTGGGCCGGCCCGGCGGCGCTGGCGCTGTTCGCGCTGTACCAGTTGCAGTCGCGCCGCCGCGCGCGTGGCGACGCCGCGCTGATCGCCCTGGCGTTGCCGCTGGGTGCAGGTGTCGATGCGGCCATGCGCGCCGGCGACTGGGTGCGCTACGCCGCCGCGCCACCGGCACCGTGGCCGCCGCTGTGGATCCTGGCGCTGTGGGCCGGCTTCGCGCTGACCTTCCAGCACTCGCTGGCCTGGGTGATGCGCCATCCCTGGCGCGCGGCGCTGTTCGGCGCCATTGGCGGCCCGCTGGGCTATGTGCTGGCCGCGCGCGGCTGGCAGGCGGTGACGCTGGTGGCGCCCACGCCGCAGGCGCTGCTGGCGCTGGCTGCGGGCTGGGCCGCGGCGCTGACCTTGCTGAGCCTGGCGACGCGCCGCCTGATGGTCGCCACGTCGGCACTGCCGGCCACCGGAGTGGCGCGATGAACGCCTGGCCGCTCCTGCATGTAGGCATCTTCACCGTGCTGGTCATGCTCGCCGGCTGGGCCTGGCAGCGGCGCACCCGCAATGCCGGCGTGGTCGATGTGCTGTGGTCGGCCTGCATGGCGCTGACCGCGGTGTACTGCGCCTGGCGTGCCGATGGCGCGCTGCTGCCGCGGGTACTGACCGCGGTGCTGGGTGGGCTGTGGGGCGCGCGCCTGGCCTGGCATCTGGGCGTACGCGTGTTCGGCGATGCGCACGAAGACGGCCGCTATCGTGCCCTGCGCGAGCACTGGCACGGCGACCAGCGCAAGTTCCTGGCGTTCTTCCTCGGCCAGGCGCTGGTGGTCCTGGCGTTCGCGGTGCCGCTGTCGGTGGCCGCGCACAATCCGCAGCCGCAGTGGAGCGCGTGGACCACGTTGGCGGTCGCGACCTGGCTGATCGCGGTCGGCGGGGAAAGCCTGGCCGACCGGCAACTGGCCGCGTTCCGCACCAACCCCGCGAACAAGGGCAAGACCTGCCGCCAAGGCCTGTGGCGCTATTCGCGGCATCCGAACTACTTCTTCGAATTCGTGCACTGGTTCGCCTACGTGTTCCTGGCAGTGGGCAGCGGCGCGCTGTGGGTCGGCGTGGCGGCCTTGGGCCCGTTGCTGATGTTCGCCTTCCTCTATCGCGTCACCGGCATTCCCTACACCGAACAGCAAGCGCTGCGCTCGCGCGGTCGCGACTACGCCGACTACCAGCGCAGCACCAGCGCCTTCTTCCCCATGCCGCCGCGGCACTGAGCCGCGCGAGGAGATCCGCCATGTCCAGTACCTTCGCCACCTCTTCCCCGCCTGCCGCGCCGACCGAGCCGCTGGCCACGCGCCTGGCCGAATCCGGCCTGCTGCCCGACGCCATGCTGCGCGCGGCGATGCGCCGGTTGTGCGCGCAACGCCTGCGCGACGAGCGCGCCGGCGGCGCCGACGCGGCCTGGGAGCGCCAGCGCCTGCTGATCGAATCGCTGCGCGAGAGCGCCATCGCGATCGAGACCGACGCAGCCAACCGCCAGCATTACGAAGTGCCGCCGCGCTTCTTCGAGCTGTGCCTGGGCAAGCGCCTGAAGTACAGCAGCTGCTACTGGGATGCGACCACGCCCGACCTGGACGCGGCCGAAGAACGCATGCTGCAGCTGTACGCCGAACGCGCACAGTTGCGCGACCGCCAGCGCATCCTCGAACTGGGCTGCGGCTGGGGCTCGCTGACGCTGTGGATGGCCGAGCAGTTCCCCGGCGCACGCATCACCGCGGTCTCCAACTCGCGGCCGCAGCGCGAGCACATCGAAGCGCAATGCCGCGCGCGCGGACTGGGCAACGTCAAGGTGATCACCCACGACGCCAACACCCTGACCCTGCCGACCGAAAGCTACGACCGTGTGGTCTCGATCGAGATGTTCGAGCACATGCGCAACTACCGCGAACTGCTCAAGCGGGTCAGCCACTGGCTGGTGCCGGGCGGCCGGCTGTTCGTGCACATTTTCTGCCATCGCGACCTGGCCTACCCGTTCGAGGTGCAGGGCGAGGACAACTGGATGGGCCGGCACTTCTTCACCGGCGGCCTGATGCCGGCGGCCGACACCCTGCTGCAGTTCCAGGACGACCTGGCGATCGAACGCCGCTGGCTTCTGTCCGGCCAGCATTACGAGAAGACCGCCAACGCCTGGCTGCACAACCAGGACCGCCACCGCGACACGCTGATGCCGGTGCTGCAGGCCACCTACGGCGCCGACGCCAAGATCTGGTGGCAACGTTGGCGCATGTTCTGGATGGCCTGCGCGGAACTGTTCGGCTACGAACAGGGCCAGCAGTGGGGCGTGGCGCATTACCGGTTCGTCAGGCGCTGAGGGGCTGGGGCGCTGGGGCGCCGGGAATGGAGAATGGGGAAACGGGAATGGGCGTCCCGCGAGTGCCCGGGTTACCTGCGTACCCAAGGAACTTCCGGTCAACCGCGACGGGCTTTACCGGCGACGCCTGTCGCGGCTAAAGCCACTGCTTCACGCGGTCGCTCAGGCGACGCACTGCCGGCTTTCCCATTCCCCATTCCCGACTCCCCATTCCCGGCTTTCACGCCGCCGCGGTAATGACGATCTCGATCTTCCAGGCCGGGTCGGCCAGCTTGGCCTGCACGGTGGCGCGGGCCGGGGTGTTGCCCGGGCTGACCCATTCCTCCCAGACCTTGTTCATTTCGGCGAACTCGGCCAGGTCGGTCATGAAGATCTCCGCGCGCAGGATCCGGCTCTTGTCGGTGGCGGCGAGCGCCAGCAACCGGTCGATCGCGGCCAGCACCTGGCGGGTCTGGCCGGCGATGTCTTCGCTGGTATCGTCCGCGATCTGCCCGGCCAGATAGGCCACGCCGTTGTACACGGTCATCTCCGACATCCGCGGGCCGGTATCGAAACGCTGGATCATGATGCGCTGTCCTGTAGTGGGAAGACAACGCCATTGTCGCGCGATTGCGCCGCGGCTGCAGGCACCGGCCGCCACACGCGATACGCCACCGGCAGCAGCCAGGCCAGGATCAGCACGATCGGCAGTTTCTGGGTCAGCCCGCGCGGCGGCGCGCGCCACAGCACATGCACCCACAGGGCCACGAACGCCAGCACCGCCAGCAGCAACAGCGGCCCGGCGCGGCCCCGCCACGCCGCCTGCCCACGCAGCCACGCGCTCTGCAGCAGCATCGCCGTGGTCACGCACAGGAACGCGGTCTGCGCGGAGAGCCCGTGCACCAGCGGCGCCAGCAGCGGTGCGCGCTGCGGCAGGTAGCTGTCGCCGATCGCCACGCCGCACAGGCCGAGCGCGGCGCAGCCGAACAGCACGACCGGCGCGCCACTGCGCGCGCGTGGCGGCGCCTGCGCATACAGCCCGGCCGCCAGCGCCACCACGCCGACGGCCAGCAGGACGTAGACGGTGCGTAGCAGCAGGCCGCCGGGCCCATGCAGGTACTGGCTGAGCGTGGCCTGCTGCCAGTGCAGATCGGCACGCACGACCTGCAACGCCACGGCCACGCCGAGGAACAGCAGCGCCAGCAGTAGCGCTGCGGCGCCGGCCAGGCGCGTCCAGCGCGGTGGCGTGGGAAAGGGAGATGCGGACAAGGGCATCGACAGGCTCCGGAACCGACACAGACCGTCGCCACATGCGCCGGCCACGGCCCCTGCCGCGGTCCAGACGCCGTGGCGACGTGCGATTCCACTATCATGCGCGTCGCCGGCACGGCCGGTATAGCCTGGAGCGTGGGATGCACGGCAAGAGGAGCGGTACGGCTGACAGGGGTGCGATGTGCGCGCTGCGGGGTGCGGCCCGGGAGGGCGCCAAGCTCAGCGGTACCGGACTCGCCTTCGCGCCGCTGACCGCGACCGCTGTCGGGACCTGACGCGTGGCATCCCACCGGGGTGATGCGCGGCAGGCCGGTGCAACCCGGCTTGCCCCGACACCCCACCCACCGCGACGCAGCCACTCGGTCGCAGCCCTCTCAATGTTCGTCACACGCTTTCATCCAACCGGTATCGCGATGGCCCGTCTTCGTTTCACCCGCACTTCCGCTCCGGCCGCGTCGCGCACCGCGCAACGTGCGCCGTCGCGCCTCGCCGCCGTCCGTCCGCAATGACCGACGCCGCGCCCTCCACTCCCGCACCCACGCCCGGCTGGCGCCGTGCGCTGCCGGTGCTGGCCAGCCTGGCGATCCTGGCCCTGGCGCTGCACGCGCTGGCCACGGAGTTCAGCACCCACGGCTACAGTGCGATCCGTCACGCCTTCAACCAGCTGAGCCTCAGCCAGATCGTGCTGACCCTGCTGCTGGGCCTGAGCAGCTATGCCTGCCTGATCGGCTTCGATGCCGTCGGCCTGCGCCGCAGCGGGCGCAAGCTGCACCCGATGCGGATCAGCATCACCGCGTTCCTGGCGCATGCGGTCGGGCAGACCCTGGGCTTCGCCGCATTGACCGGCGGCGCGGTGCGCCTGCGCGGTTACGGCCGGGTCGGGCTGAGCCTGGCCGAGATCGGCCAGGTGGTGCTGATGAGCACGCTCGGCTTCGTGTTCGGCGCGTGGCTGCTGCTGGCGCTGGCCCTGACCCTGGAACCGGCCGCGGCGGCGCTGGCGCTGCCGGTCGGCGCGACTGCGGTGCGCGCGATCGGCATCGCGTTGCTGGTCGGCTTCGCCACGATGCTGCTGCTGGCCGGCCGCGACGGCCGCACCCTGCGCTGGCGCAGCCACGAACTGTGGCTGCCGGACCGGCGCACCACCCTGGGCGTGACCGCGCTGAGCGTGGTCGAACTGGGCCTGGCCAGTGCCGCGTTCTACGTGCTGCTGCCCAACGAATCGGGCATCGAGTACATCGGCTTCGTCGGCCTGTACCTGGTCGCGGTGGTGGCGGGCCTGGTCTCGACCGTGCCGGCCGGCCTGGGCGTGTTCGAGTGGAGCCTGCTCAAGCTGCTGCCCGGCGTGGCCCCGGCGGCGGTGCTGGCGGCGGCGCTGATCTACCGCATCACGTACTACGTGGTGCCGCTGCTGCTGTCGGTGCTGATGGCGTCGCTGTCCGGCCTGCGCCGGCCGCTGGCCGCCAGTGCCGGCGGCGTGCGCGTGGCCTGGCGCACGCTGCGCCCGTGGCTGCCGCAGATCATCGCCTTGGCGGTGTTCGCGGTCGGCGCGGCGCTGGTCATCGACGGCACCCTGCCCACGCCCAAGCGCCGCCAGGACATGGCGCCGCTGTCGATCATGGAAACCTCGCACCTGCTGGCCAGCCTCGGCGGCGTGGTGCTGCTGCTGATCGGCCAGGGCCTGCAGCGGCGCAGCCATGCCGCCTGGGTGCTGGCGATCGGCATCTGCGTGCTGCTGCCGCTGCCAGCCTGGCTGCGAGGCGGCCACGTCTCGGTGGCGCTGTCCTCACTGGTGGTGGCGGTCGGCCTGTGGGGCGCGCGCCGCGAGTTCTACCGCGAGGGCGCCCTGCTCGACGAGGCCTGGTCGTGGCCGTGGCTGCGCAACCTCGGCCTGGTGCTGATCGCCACGATCTGGCTGCTGTTCTTCGTCTACAGCCACGTCGAATACCAGAACGAGCTGTGGTGGGAGTTCGCCACCTCGGCCAACGCGCCGCGTGCGCTGCGCGCGGTGCTGCTGGTCAGCGTGGCGGTGGTGGTATTCGGGCTGGCGCGGCTGCTGCACAGCACGCGCTCGCCGTTGCCGCCGGCCGATGGCGCGCAACTGGACGCGCTGGCGCCGGTGCTGGCCGAGGCCACCGACACCCAGGCCTGCCTGGTGCTGACCGGCGACAAGGCGCTGCTGCAGGCCGAGGACGGCCCCGGCTTCGTGATGATGCAGCGCTACGGCGGCTCGCTGGTGGCGATGGGCGACCCGGTCGGCGCGCCGGAAGTGGCCCGCGCGCTGATCTGGCGCTTCCGCGAGGAAGCCGACCGCATGGGCCTGCGCCCGGTGTTCTACCAGGTCGGCGAGCAGCACTGGCAGACCTACCTGGACCTGGGCCTGACCCTGGTCAAGCTCGGCGAGGAAGCGATGGTGTCGCTGGAGGGCTTCCACCTGGAAGGCCGCGACCGCGCCGACCTGCGCCAGGCCTGGAACCGCGGCAAGCGCAGCGGGCTGAGCTTCCGCATCGTCGAGACCGACGCGGTGGACGCGCTGATGCCGGTGCTGGCCGAGGTCTCGCAGCAGTGGCTGGAAGACAAGGCCGGTGCCGAGAAGGGCTTCTCGCTGGGCAGCTTCGACCCGGCCTACCTGCGCCGCTTCCCGATCGCGGTGGTGGAGTTCGAGGGCAAGGTCGTGGCCTTCGCCAACCTGTGGCAGGCCCCGGCCGGTCACGAGCTGTCGGTGGACCTGATGCGGCACATCGCCGATGCGCCGAAGGGCACGATGGACTTCCTGTTCATCGAGCTGTTCCTGTGGGGCCGCGACCAGGGCTACAAGCGCTTCTCGCTGGGCATGGCGCCGCTGTCGGGCCTGGCCCAGCACCGCCTGGCCGGCCGCTGGAACCGCTTCGGCAACCTGATCGTGCGCCACGGCGAACGCTTCTATGGCTTCACCGGCCTGCGCCGCTTCAAGTCCAAGTTCGCCCCCGCCTGGCGCACCCGCTACCTCGCCGCCCCCGGCGGCATGCACCTGCCCGCCGCCCTGCTGGACGTGACCCGACTGATCTCGCTGGATCCGCGCAAGCCGGAGTGAGGCGGGGATTGGGGAGTCGGGATTGGGGATTGGCCTGGCTACCCCGTTTGCCGGAGCTTTACGAGGCTTCGCGCCGCACCCTCATCCGCCCCTTCGGGGCACCTTCTCCCGAGGGGAGAAGGAAAAGCAAAGCCCCCCCCCC
>NZ_NSGT01000070.1:0-11611 GCF_009192905.1 Xanthomonas sp. LMG 12459 | reverse complement strand
CCCCTGATCTCACGGGCCCCCGCGCCCGCCTTTGGCACGCGCCTTGCCTGTGGTTTCGGCAACGAACCGCGGGATCGTGCCATGTCCAATCCGATCACAGCCTACTTCGGCGTCCATGGCGACGCCCTGCCACTGCGCGAGCAGCGCATGAAGCTGATCGCCAGCAACCTCAGCAACGTCGACACGCCCGGGTACAAGGCCCAGGACCTGGATTTCGACGCGGCGATGCGTGCCGCGCAGGGACAGCGCGAAGGCACCCAGCTCGCGGTCGACGACAGCCGCCACATCGCCGTCGGCGGCGATGGCCTGAATCCGTTCCAGATCACCCGGGCCGCCAGCCAGCCCAGCATGGACGGCAACACCGTCGATCCGGACGCCGAACGCGCCGCCTACGGCCGCGCCGCGCTGGAGTACCGCGCCTCGCTGAGCTTCCTCGAATCCAAGGTGCGCAGCATGCTCACCGCGATCACGGGCCAATAAGCATGAGCAACCTGCCGATCTTCGACGTCGCCGGCTCCGCGCTGCAGGCGCAATCGGTGCGCATGAGCACCATCGCCAGCAACCTGTCCAACGCCGATTCGGTGGCCGGTTCGGCGGAGGCGGCCTACAAGCCGATCGAGCCGATCTTCCAGGCGGTGCGCAACCCGCACGACAGCAGCCTGACCTCGGTCAATGTCAAGGAAATCGCCCAGACCAACGCGCCGCCGATCAAGCGCTACGAACCCGGCCATCCGCTCGCCGACGCCGAGGGCTACATCTATTCGCCCGATGTGGACCCGGTCTCGCAGATGGTCAACCTGATCTCCGCCTCGCGCAACTACCAGGCCGGCGTGGAGGTGCTCAACACCGCCAAGGAACTGGCGCTGGCCACTCTGACCATGGGCCGCTGATCCGCCCTCCTTCCGCCGCGTCACGTTCCAGGACCGCTTCCATGAGCAGCGTCACCACCTCCACCGACACCTATTCCAGCCTGGGCCTGAGCGCCTCGGCCAACACCAGCACCACCAAGAACAAGGCGCTGCAGCAGGCGGACTTCCTGAAGCTGATGACCGAGCAGCTGCAGCACCAGGATCCGCTCAAGCCGATGGACAACAGCCAGATGGTCGCGCAGATGGCGCAGCTGTCGACCGTGCAGGGCATCGGCGACCTCAACAAGACCGTCACCGCGCTGTCCTCGTCGATGAGCACCGACCAGGTGCTGCGCGGCGCCAATCTGATCGGACACAAGGTGCTGGTGCCGTCGGCGACGCTGCCGCTGGGCGCCGAGGGCAGCACCGGCGGCCTGGTCGCGGCCAAGGCCGCCGGCGTGGTCGACGTCACCGTCAGCGACGCCACCGGCCAGCCGATCAAGAAGATCAGCCTCACCGCGGACAAGGCCGGCCAGCTCGATTTCGCCTGGGACGGCACCGACGCCAGCGGCAAGCGCATGCCGGCCGGCAGCTACAGCATCACCGCTGGGCAGACCGATGCCCAGGGCAACCAACTGTCCCTGTCCACCTACGTCCAGGCGCCGGTCGAGAGCGCCATCATCGGATCGGACGGCATCTATCTCGATCTGACCGGGCTCGGCACCACGCCGCTGACCAACGTCCTCCGCGTCAGCTAACGCCACGCCGACATCCACAGGAGTCCACCATGGGTTTCAATACATCGCTGTCCGGCCTCAGGGCGGCCAATACCGACCTCAACGTCACCGCCAACAACATCGCCAACGCCAACACCACCGGCTTCAAGGGCTCGCGCGCCGAGTTCGCCGACCAGTTCACGCTCAACGGCTACGGCCTGGCGCGCAACGCGGTGGGGTCGGGCGTGCGCGTCAGCAACGTCGCCCAGCAGTTCTCGCAGGGCACCATCGATCCGACCGGGCGCAGCCTGGACCTGGCCATCTCCGGCTCCGGCTTCTTCACCCTGTCCAACAACGGCGCCCGCGTGTACTCGCGCGCCGGCAACTTCCAGACCGACGCCAACGGCTACGTGGTCAATCCCCAGGGGGCGCGGCTGCAGGTGTTCCCGCCGGCGAGCAACGGCAACGGCTTCGCCGCCGGTACGCTGACCGACCTGCAGCTGCTGACCACCGACAGCCCGCCCAAGCAGACCAGCACGGTCAACCTGACCTTCACCCTGCCCGGCAACACCCAGCCGCCGACGGTGACCACGTTCGATCCGAACGACGCCAACAGCTACAACAACTCCAGCGGCGGCACCACGGTGTACGACTCGCTGGGCGTGGCCCACGTGCAAACCTCGTACTTCGTCAAGACCTCCACGCCCAACCAGTGGACCGTCTACAACTACGTGGACGGCGTCGCCGCCGGCGGTGCCAGCACGCTGCAGTTCTCCAACAGCGGCGCGCTGGTCAGCCCGGCCGACGGCAAGATTCCGCTGGGCTCCTTCACCCCCGCCACCGGCGCCGGCACCCTGTCGCTGACCCTCAACGTGTTCGGGTCGACCCAGTACGGCGAAGCCTTCGCCCTGCGCGGCGCGACCCAGGACGGCTACGCCAGCGGCAAGCTCAACTCGATCAGCATCGACGAGAAGGGCATCGTCTACGCGCGCTACTCCAACAACGCCGACAAGGCGCTGGGCCAGATCGCGGTGACCAACTTCGTCAATCCGCAGGGCCTGAGTTCGCTCGGCGACAACGCCTGGGCGGAAAGCTCGGCCTCGGGCATCGCCCGCACCGGCTCGCCTGCGACCTCGGACTTCGGCAGCGTGCAGTCCGGCGCACTGGAATCCTCGACCGTCGACCTGACTGAGCAGCTGGTCAACATGATCGTGGCCCAGCGCAACTTCCAGGCGAACTCGCAGGTGATCTCGACCCAGGATCAGGTCACGCAGACGATCATCAATATGCGTTGACGACCGCCGGGAATCGGGAACGGGGAATCGGGAATCGTAAACGCGATTCCCGCCACCGACCTCCCGCTTTCCGCCATTCCCGATTCCCCATTCCCGGTTCCCTCCAATGGACAAAGCCCTCTACGTCGCCATGACCGGCGCCCGCGCGTCGCTGCAGGCGCAGGCCACCGTGTCGCACAACCTGGCCAACGTCGAGACCTCCGGGTTCAAGGCGGCGCTGGCCAATACCGAGGCCTATCGGATTCCTGGCGCCGGTTATCCGTCGCGGATCGATGCGCTGCACATCGACCAGGGCTTCAACCGCGACGTCGGCGCGCAGCACCAGACCGGCAATCCGCTGGATCTGTCGCTGGATGCCGATCGCTGGCTGGCGGTGCAGTCCGCCGACGGCAAGGAGGCGTACACGCGCGGCGGCGAATTGGCGCTGACCCCGAACGGCCAGCTGGTCACCGCCAGCGGCCATGCGGTGCTCGACGACCAGGGCAATCCGGTGGCGATTCCGCCGCACCAGTCGCTGGAGATCGGCAACGACGGCACGGTGTCGATCGTGCCGCTGGGCGAAGCGCCCACCGCGATGAGCACCATCGCCACGCTGAAGGTGGTGCAGGCGCCGGCGGACCAGCTCACGCGCCGGCCCGACGGCCTGATGCGCAACGTCAGCGACGATCCGGCCAAGGCCTTTGCGCCGGCCACCGGCAATTCGCTGCGAACCGGGGTACTCGAGGGCAGCAACGTCGATGCCGCCGGCGCGCTGGTGCAGATGATCCAGTTGCAGCGCCAGTTCGAAATGCAGGTGAAGGTCATCAAGAACGGCGACGAGAACGCGCAGTCGGCCAACACGCTGCTGCGTCTGAACGGCTAAGACGAGCCTCGGCGCCAGCGGCGCCGGTTTGGCACGGCACATGCATCACTCCCTGCGCCCCCGGCGCGTCGTGCCGGGGCCACCATCAGAGGAACTCGGGTCATGAATCAGGCTTTGTGGGTCGCCAAGACCGGACTGGATGCGCAGCAGACGCGCATGTCGGTCGTCTCCAACAACCTGGCCAACACCAACACCACCGGTTTCAAGCGCGACCGCGCCAACTTCGAGGACCTGCTGTACCAACAACTGCGGCAGCCAGGCGGCGCCAGCTCCTCGCAGACGCAGCTGCCCTCGGGCCTGCAGGTAGGTACCGGCGTGCGCGTGGTCGCCACCGCCAAGGATTTCGAGCAGGGCAGCCAGCAGCAGACCGATCGCGCCCTGGACGTGATGGTCAACGGCCGCGGCTTCTTCGAAGTGCAGATGCCGGACGGCACCTCGGCCTACACCCGCGACGGCAGCTTCCAGATCGATGCGCAGGGCCAACTGGTCACCAACAGCGGCTACCCGATCCAGCCGGGCATCCAGATTCCGGAAGGCGCGCAGTCGGTGACCATCGGTTCCGACGGCACGGTGAGCGTGCAGGTCGCCGGTACCGCCGCGGCGCTGCAGGTCGGCGCGCTGACCCTGACCGACTTCATCAATCCCTCCGGCCTGCAGGCCCAGGGCCAGAACCTGTATGTGGAAACCGCCGCCTCCGGGCCGGCGACGAACGGCACGCCCGGCCTCAACGGCCTCGGCAAGATCGCGCAGGGCGCGCTGGAAGGCAGCAACGTCAATGTGGTGGAAGAGCTGGTGAGCATGATCGAGACCCAGCGCGCCTACGAGATGAATGCCAAGGCCATCTCCACCACCGACTCGATGCTCGGCTATCTGAACAACAACGTCTGATCCCCTCGCCTCCGGAATCCGCCATGTCGCGCCTGTCCTCTCTCTCCTTCTCCGCCGCGCTGCTGCTGCCGGTCCTGCTCGGCGGTTGCGCCGGTCTGGGCGTGGCCGCCGGCGACGTGCGTCCGTACGCGCCGATGGCGCCGATCGTGCCGGTGATGGCGCCGCAGGCGCAGCCGACCGCGGGTGCGATCTACGCCGCCGGCCCCGGCCTGCAGCTGTACTCCGATCGCCGCGCCCGCAACGTCGGCGACCTGCTGACCATCACCCTGGTCGAAAGCACCAACGCCAGCAGCACCGCCAACACCAGCATCAGCAAAAAGGATGCGGTGACCATGGCCACGCCGACGCTGCTGGGCGCGCCGCTCACCGTCAACGGCACCAACATCCTCAACAACTCCACCAGCGGCGACCGCAGCTTCGCCGGCAAGGGCAACACCGCGCAGAGCAACACCATGCAGGGCAGCATCACCGTGACCGTGATGCAGCGCCTGCCCAACGGCAACCTGGTGATCCAGGGCCAGAAGAACCTGCGCCTGAACCAGGGCGACGAACTGGTGCAGGTGCAGGGCGTGGTCCGCGCCGCCGACATCGCCCCGGACAACACCATTCCCTCCAGCAAGGTGGCCGAAGCGCGCATCGCCTACGGCGGCCGCGGCGCGGTCGCGCAGTCCAACGCAATGGGCTGGCTGAGCCGCTTCTTCAACTCGCGCATCTCGCCGTACTGAGGCCCGCCATGACTCTCCTGTCCCTGCCCTGCCGCCTGCTCGCCGCCGTCGCCCTGTGCGCCGGCCTGGCCGCGCCGGCCGCGGCCGAACGCATCAAGGACCTGGCCCAGGTCGGCGGCGTGCGCAACAACGCGCTGGTCGGCTACGGCCTGGTGGTCGGCCTGGACGGCAGCGGCGACCGCACCAGCCAGGCGCCCTTCACCGTGCAGAGCCTGAAGAACATGCTCGGCGAGCTGGGCGTCAACGTGCCGGCCAACGTCAATCCGCAGCTGAAGAACGTGGCCGCGGTGGCGATCAGCGCGCAGCTGCCGGCGTTCGCCAAGCCGGGCCAGACCATCGACATCACCGTCTCCTCGATCGGCAACGCCATCTCGCTGCGCGGCGGCACCTTGCTGATGGCGCCGCTGAAGGGCGCCGACGGCCAGGTCTATGCGGTCGCGCAGGGCAACCTGGTGGTCGGCGGCTTCGGCGCGCAGGGCAAGGACGGTTCGAGGATCTCGGTGAACGTGCCCAGCGTCGGCCTGATCCCCAACGGCGCGACGGTGGAACGTGCGCTGCCGGACGTGTTCGGCAACACCGGCGAGATCACCCTGAACCTGCACCAGCCCGATTTCACCACCGTCTCGCGCATGGTCTCGGCGCTGGAAAGCACCTTCGGCCCCGGCAGCGCGCATGCGGTGGACGGCTCCACCGTGGCGGTGCGTTCGCCCACCGACCAGAGCGCGCGGATCGGCCTGCTGGCACGGATCGAGAACGTCGAGCTGTCGCCGGGTGCGGCACCGGCCAAGGTGGTGGTCAACGCCCGCACCGGCACGGTGGTGATCGGCTCGCAGGTCCGGGTCAGCCCGGCGGCGATCTCGCACGGCTCGCTGACGGTGACCATCAGCGAAGGCACCCAGGTCAGCCAGCCCAATGCGCTGAGCGGCGGCCAGACCGTGGCCACGCCCAAGTCCACCATCACCGCCACCAACGAAGGCAGCCGCATGTTCAAGTTCGAGGGCGGCACCTCGCTGGATCAGATCGTGCGGGCGGTCAACGAGGTCGGCGCCGCGCCTGGCGACCTGATCGCCATTCTGGAAGCGCTCAAGCAGGCCGGTGCCCTGAGCGCGGAGCTGGAGGTGATCTGACATGCGTATCTCGGCCGCTCCCTTCGACCTGCACGCCTCTACCCAGAACGATCCGGCCAAGATCGACAAGGTCTCGCGCCAGCTCGAAGGGCAGTTCGCCAACATGCTGGTCAAAAGCATGCGCGAGGCCAGTTTCGGCAATTCGCTGTTCCCCGGCGAGAACCAGACCTTCCGCGACATGTACGACCAGCAGCTCGCCAAGGGCCTGACCGACGGCAAGGGGCTGGGCCTGGCGGCGATGATCTCCAAGCAGCTCGGTGGCGGCCAGCCGGCGGCGACCACGCCGGCCAATACCTCGCTGGGCGCGGCCAAGGCGGCCAAGGCATACTCGCTGGTGTCCGGCCAGTCCGGCAACGGCCCGATGGCGCTGCAGGGCGAAGCCGCGCTTGCCGCCGGTGCCACGGCCGGCGCCGGCGTCGGCCCGTGGAGCGGCGGCGCCGAGGCGACCGCCGCCCCGCAGCAGCAGGTGCTGGACATGATCGCCGGCCGCGAGAGCAGCGCCATGCACCAGGCCATCGGCAGCAGCCCGGCCGACGGCAGCGCCGGCCTGTCCTGGGCCGGTGCCGACGACCGCTGGTCGAACGTGCAGGCGGCCGCCGACAGCGGCACCGCCATCGATCCCAGCGCCGCCGCGGCCGCCAACGCCGCCGCGGCCAGCCTCGGCGAGCGCACCCCGGAAGGCTTCGTCGCCAAGATCTGGAACCATGCGCAGAAGGCCGCGCAGGAATTGGGCGTGGACGCGCGCGCCCTGGTCGCGCAGGCCGCGCTGGAGACCGGCTGGGGCCGCCGCGGCATTTCCCGCGGCGACGGCGCCAGTTCCAACAACCTGTTCGGGATCAAGGCCACCGGCTGGAACGGCGACCGCGTGACCACCGGCACCCACGAGTACGTGGACGGGGTCAAGCAGTCGCAGACCGCCGATTTCCGTGCCTATTCCTCGCCGGCGGAAAGCTTCGCCGACTACGTGCGCCTGCTGAAGACCAATCCGCGCTACCAGCAGGCGCTGAAGGCCGGCACCGACATCCGCGGCTTCGCCCAGGGCCTGCAGCGCGCCGGCTACGCCACCGACCCTGCCTACGCAGCCAAGATCGCCGCCATCGCCGGCGGCCCGACCATCGGCCGCGCGGTCGCCGCGATCGGCAGCGCCGCCGCCGGCGGCATCGAGCGCGTGCTGGCCAGCACCGTCGATTCGTCCGGCCTCGTGCGCCGTTGAGGTAGCCGCCCATGTCCATCCTCTCCACCGGTACCGGCGCCCTGCTCGCCTTCCAGCGGGCCCTGTCCACGGTCAGCCACAACGTCGCCAACATCAATACCGACGGCTACAGCCGGCAGCGGACGACGTTCGCGACCACGGTCCCGAGCCAGTACGGCAGCGAGTTCATCGGCAACGGCACCCAGATCATCGACGTCTCCCGCGTCGCCGACCAGCTGGCGATCTCGCGCCTGTTCGACAGCACCGGCGAAGTCGCCCGGCTGAAGCAGCTCTCCAGCCTGTCCAGCCGCGTCGACGGGCTGTTCTCGGACAAGGCGACCAGCATCGCCGGGCAGTGGTCGAACTTCTTCGACGCGACCACCGGCCTGTCCTCCAACGCCTCGGCCAGCGCCAACCGGCAGAACCTGCTGGACGCCGGCAATTCGCTGGTCACCCGCTTCAAGCAGCTCAACGGCCAGCTCGACTCGCTCGGCAGCGAAGTCAACAACGGCCTGCTGGCCGGCACCGCCGAAGCCAACCGCCTGGCCACCGAGATCGCCAAGCTCAACGGCCAGATCGGCTCCAACGCCAATGCCGCCGCACCGGACCTGCTCGATCGCCGCGACCAGATGATCGGCCAGCTCATCGGCTACACCGGCGGCAGCGTCATCCAGCAGGACGGCGGGATGATGAACGTCTACACCTCCGGCGGCCAGGCGATGGTGGTCGGCACCAATGCGTCGACCCTGGTCACCAGTCCCGATCCCTACCAGCCGGAAAAGCTGCAGATCGCGCTGAAGACGCCTGGCGGCTCGACGCCGCTCAACAGCAAGGCGCTGGGCGGCCAGCTCGGCGGCTTCCTGGAGTTCCGCAGCAACGTCCTGGATCCGACCAAGGCCGAACTCGGCCGCATCGCCACCGGCGTGGCCAGCAGCTACAACCAGCAGCACCACGCCGGCATGGACCTGTACGGCCAGATGGGCGGAGATTTCTTCAACCTGCCGGCGCCGACCGTGGACGGCAACAGCGCCAATACCGGCACCGCGGCGTTCACCGCCAACGTCAGCGACCTGAGCAAGCTCGACGGGCAGAACCTGCTGCTGACCTACAACGGCACCGCCTGGAGCGCCAGCCGCGCCGACACCGGCGCCAGCGTCCCGATGAGCGGCTCCGGCACCAACGCCGATCCGTTCGTGGTCAACGGCGTGACCCTGCAGGTCTCCGGCACCGCCGCCAGCGGCGACAAGTTCCTGCTGCAGCCCACCGCCAATGCCATCAGCAAGCTGTCCGTGGCCATCAGCGACCCCTCGCGCATCGCCGCGGCGACGCCGATCCAGGCCAGCGCCACGCTCAGCAACCAGGGCACCGGCAAGGTCAGCAACGTCACCGCGACCAACGCCAGCAATGCCAACCTGCTGACGCCAACGAACATCGCCTTCATCGATTCCACCCATTACTCGATCAACGGCGGCGCGCCGCAGACCTACACCGCCGGCCAGACCATCAGCGCCAACGGCTGGAGCCTGACCATGGACGGCGTCCCGTCCGCCGGCGACAGCTTCGCGGTGGGCCCGACCGGGGTCGGCTCGAGCAACAACGGCAACGCCCTGCTGCTGTCCAACCTGGACGATGCCAAGGCCTTCAACGGCGGCACCATCACCCTCAACGGTGCGGTGGCCGGCCTGACCACCACGGTCGGCTCGGCGGCGCGCCAGGCCAAGTACGCGGCCGACGCGCAGGACGTGATCCAGAGCAGCGCCCAGGACGCGCGCGACTCGCTGTCCGGCGTCAACCTCGACGAGGAAGCGGCGGACATGTTGCGGCTGCAGCAGGCCTACCAGGCGGCCTCGCGCCTGATCTCCACCGCCGACACCCTGTTCCAGTCCATCCTGAGCGCGGTCCGATGAGCAATCGCATCTCCAGCGGCATGATCTTCAATCAGTCGCTCAACACCATGCTCGGCAAGCAGGCGACGATCTCGCACCTGCAGCAACAGCTCTCCACCGGTCAGCGCATCGTCAGTGCGGCCGACGATCCGGTCGCCGCGGGCACCGCGGTCAGCCTGGACCGCACGGTGGCCGCGCTGGCGCGCTTCGGCGACAACGCCAACAACGTGCAGAACCGGCTCAACCTGCAGGAAAACTCGCTGGCGCAGGCCGGCGACCTGATGGCGCGGGTCAAGGATCTGACGGTGGAAGCCAATAGTTCGGCGCTGACCACGCCCGACCGCAAGGCCATCGCCGCGGAGCTGAAGACCCTGCACGACAGCCTGCTGAGCCTGTCCAACAGCACCGACGGCTCCGGCCGCTACCTGTTCGGCGGCACCGCCGACGATGCGGCCCCGTTCGCCGTGGTCTCGGGCAACGTGGTCTACAGCGGCAACCAGACCCAGCGCAGCGTGGAAGTGGCACCGGACACCAAGGTCTCCGACACCCTGCCCGGCAGCGAGATCTTCATGCGCGTGCCCACCGGCGACGGCACCGTGGACGCGCATGCGGCCGCCGGCAACACCGGCACCGGCCTGCTGCTGGATTTCAGCCGCGACGGCTCCGGCAGCGCCTGGAACGGCGGCAGCTACAGTGTCGTGTTCACCGCCGCCACCACCTACGAGGTGCGCGACAGCAGTGGCGCGGTGGTCAATACAGGCACCTATGCCGCCGGCGAGAGCATCGGCCTGCCCGGCTTGAAGATGCGTGTGGACGGCGCCCCCGCCGCCGGCGACAGCTTCCAGATCGGCGCCTCGACCACCAAGGACGTGTTCTCCACCATCAGCAACCTGGTCAACCTGCTCAACACCGATCCGATCACCCCGGCCGCCAAGGCTGCCCTGCAGAACGGTCTGCAGTCGTCGATGCGCGACATCACCCAGGCCTCGTCGAAGATGATCGACGCGCGCGCCGCCGGCGGCGCCCAGCTCGCGGCGATCGACAACGCCACCGACCTGCGCGCCTCCAACGACGTGACCCTGAAGACCACCCTGTCCTCGCTGCGCGACCTCGACTACGCCCAGGCGATCTCCCAGTACCAACTGGAACAGTCGGCGCTGAAAGCGGCACAGACCATCTTTACCCAGATGCAAAGGATGTCGCTGTTCGACCGGCTCGGCTGATCGGCGATATACCGGATATACAGAAAGGCCCGGAGCGCGGCAACGCTTCCGGGCCTTTCGCGTTATACAAAGATCGTCATCGCCGCTGGATAGGTAGACAACGCGCAGGCAGCCCTAAAGTTTGCCGAAGTGCGGCCGAGAAAGGCTCTCCGCGGTATTCCTGGTGTTTTGCGCATCGCCGGAACGGCAAATTTTCTGCAGTAAATCGCTAAAGGTTGCGAGCCTGTCGCCGTTACTTATATCACCAGCCGCACTGGCCAAATTGATGGCCCCCTGCGGAGACTCCAGGCACCAACCGGTTGCCGGACAAATCGCTTAGAGGAGATATCAAAATGGCACAGGTCATCAATACCAACGTAATGTCGCTGAACGCTCAGCGGAACCTCAACACCACCAGCGCCAGCCTGGCGACGACGATCCAGCGCCTGTCCTCGGGCCTGCGCATCAACAGCGCCAAGGACGACGCGGCTGGTCTGGCGATCTCCGAGCGCTTCACCACCCAGATCCGCGGCCTGGACGTGGCCTCGCGCAACGCCAACGACGGCATCTCGCTGGCGCAGACCGCCGAAGGCGCGATGGTCGAAATCGGCAACAACCTGCAGCGTATCCGCGAACTGGCGGTGCAGTCGGCCAACGCCACCAACTCCACCACCGACCGCGGCGCGCTGAACTCGGAAGTCAAGCAGCTGGCCTCGGAAATCGACCGCGTCTCCAGCCAGACCAACTTCAACGGCACCAAGCTGCTGGACGGCTCCTTCTCCGGCGCGCTGTTCCAGGTCGGCGCCGACGCCGGCCAGACCATCGGCATCAACAGCATCGTCAACGCCAGCGCCGCCTCGCTGGGCAAAG
>NZ_NSGT01000007.1:0-12372 GCF_009192905.1 Xanthomonas sp. LMG 12459 | reverse complement strand
GCAGCGCGTGGTCGCCGGCTTCGCCCTCGATGCGGTCGGCGACACCGCAGCCAAGAAGGCCGACGGGGTGATCCACAAATACCGCGGCCGCGCCCTGCTGGTGGCCACCGGCAGTTGCGCGGTGCACTGCCGCTACTGCTTCCGCCGGCACTTTCCCTATGCCGACGAGACCGCCGCGCGCGATGGCTGGCGCACGGCGGTGGCGGCGATCGCGGCCGACCCCAGCATCGAGGAAGTGATCCTGTCCGGCGGCGATCCGCTGTCGCTGGCCACGCCGAAGCTGGCCGAACTCACCGAGGCGCTGGCGACGCTGCCGCAACTCAAGCGCCTGCGCATCCACAGCCGCCTGCCGGTGGTGCTGCCCGAGCGCGTCGATGCGCCGTTGCTGGCCTGGCTGCGCACGCTGCCGTGGCCGCTGGCGTTCGTGATCCACGCCAACCACGCCAACGAATTCGATGCCGGCGTCGATGCCGCGCTGGCGCGCCTGCGCGAGGCCGGCGCGCACCTGCTCAACCAGGCGGTGTTGCTGCGCGGGGTCAACGACAGCGTGGAGGCGCTGGCCGCGCTGAGCGAGCGCAGCTTCGCCGCTGGCGTGCTGCCCTACTACCTGCACCAGCTGGACCGGGTGCAGGGCGTGGCCCATTTCGAAGTGGACGATGCCACCGCGCTGGCGCTGCACCAGGGGCTGGCCGCGCGCCTGTCCGGTTATCTCGTGCCAAAGCTGGTACGCGAGATCGCCGGCGATACCGGCAAGCGCCCGCTGCTGCCCTGACCCGCCTGGCCGGGACCGCCGCAAGCACAGCGCACGCCGGCCACGACGCCGCAGCGGCGATCACACGCTGGCGGGCGGTGCGTCCTCGTTGGCGAGCAGCTGACGAAATTCCTCCGCGCTGAGCGGACGGCTGAGCCAGAAGCCCTGCCCCAGTTCGCAGCCGCGCTCGCGCAGCAGCTCGAACTGGGTCTCCTGCTCGATGCCTTCGGCGACTACGGTGATGTCCAGCGAATGCGCCATGGCGATGATCGCCGTGGTCAGCGCCAGGTCGTCCGGGTCGCGCTGCAGGTCGGCGACGAAACTCTTGTCGATCTTGACCCCGTCCACCGGCACCTGGCGCAGATGGCTCAGGCCGGAGAAGCCGGTACCG
The DNA here is from genome assembly GCF_009192905.1 of Xanthomonas sp. LMG 12459. Classification (NCBI taxonomy): domain Bacteria; kingdom Pseudomonadati; phylum Pseudomonadota; class Gammaproteobacteria; order Lysobacterales; family Lysobacteraceae; genus Xanthomonas; species Xanthomonas sp. LMG 12459. The sequence continues at coordinate 11,230 of NZ_NSGT01000007.1, read as the reverse complement.
AAGTCGTCCAGCCAGACCTTGACGCCGGTGCGATGCAGCCGCGCCAGCATGCTCGCCGCCTGCAGCTCGTCGCCGATCACCGCGGTCTCGGTCAGCTCCAGATGCAATTGCGCCGCCGGCAGCCCGGACTCGCGCAGGCATTCGGCCACCACTTCGGGCAGATCGCCGCTGCGCAACTGCCGCGGCGAGACGTTGACCGAGACGAACAGGTCGGCACTGCCGTCGGCGCGCCGCCACTGGGTGGCCTCGCTGCAGGCCGCGCGCAGCACCTTGGGGCCGATGCTTTCGATCAGCCCGCTCTGCTCGGCCACGTCGATGAACACCGTCGGCGAGATCGTGCCCATCGCCGGATGCTGCCAGCGCAGCAGCACCTCGACGCCGACCATGCGCCGGTCCTGGGTGCGGAAGATCGGCTGGTAGGCCAGCTTGAGTTCGTCGCGCTCCCAGGCGCCGCGCAGCTCGTGCTCCATGTGCACGCGCCGCTCCACCGCATAGTCCATCGCGCGGCTGTAGAAGCGGTGGCAGTTCTTGCCGGCCAGCTTGGCCTGGTACATGGCGATGTCGCCGTTCTTCAGCAGCGCCGAGGCGTCCTCGGCATCGCCCGGGTAGACAGTGATGCCGATCGAGGTACCCATGAACACCTCGCGGCCCTGGATCCGCAGCGGCTCGCGCAGCTCCTGCACCAGCCGCTGCGCCAGCGCGGTGGCGACCTTGGCCGCCTGCGCATCCTCCACCAGGATCACGAACTCGTCGCCGCCGAAACGCGCCAGCAGCGCATCGTCGCCGCCCAGTTGCTCCACCGCCAGCTGGATGCGCCGCGCGAACTGCAGCAGCGCCTCGTCGCCGGCCTCGTGACCCAGGGTGTCGTTGATCCGCTTGAAATCGTCGATGTCGGCGAACAGCAGCGCCAGCCTGCGCTGCGAGGCGCGCGCCGACAGCATGCGATGGTCCAGCGCCTCGCGGAACGCGAGCCGGTTGGTCAGCCCGGTCAACGCATCGGTGTAGGCCATGTGGCGCACGTCGCGGTCGTGCCGGGCGATCGCCTCGCTCATCCGCCCGAACGCGCGCAGCAGTTCGCTGACCTCGTCGTGGCGGCCGCTGTCGCGGCGCTCCACCGCATAGTTGCCGGCCTCGATCTGGCGTGCGGTCGCCGCCATCCAGCGCAACGGCGCCACCAGCGTGCGCTGCACGTAGACCGCCACCATCGCCGCGGTCAGGCCCAGGGCGGCCAGCAACAGCAGCAACCAGCCGAGATGGCGCTTGCCCAGTGCGCCCAGGCGCTGGTCCAGATTCTGCCCGGCCTTGCGCTCGTACTCCTGCGCGCGTGTCCAGGACATGCCGACCCGCACCCCGCCCACGCGCTGGTCGCCGATCATGATCGGCATCGACACGTCGAGGAACTCCGGCGACTCCTGCGCCAGCAGGCCTTTGGCGCGGATCGCGGCGTCGGCCATCGGCCCGCGCATGCGCTGCCCGTAGCCCACCAGGTCCTTGCTGCCGTCGTGGATCAGCCGCCCGTCGGCGTCGTAGACCAGCACGTAGGCCACCGCCACATAGCCCAGCGCCCCACGCACCTGCGTGCCGATCGCATCCAGGTCGGAGTAGTACACCGGGTTGGCCAGCGAATCGGCCAGTTGCCGCGCCAGCGATTCGCCGCGGGTGCGCATGCTGCTGTCGAACAGGCTGTGGATGGCGTTGCCGCTGAGCGTGCGCACCTCGCGCTGCATCGCCGCCTGGCGCTCCAGCAGCAGGGCCAGGATCGCCATGACCAGCAGCGCAGCCACGCCCATGGCCAGCAGGAACCTGGCCTGCAACCCGAAACGCATGGTCTTCATTCCACTTCCAGCCTCACCCGCGCCACGCCGTCGCGCAGGGCATCCAGGCGTTTCTGCGACGCCGGATCGATCGGGTAGAAACCGGAAGTCCCGAAGAACTGGCGCAGCGCCGCGCGCCCCTGCGGATCGTCGGCGGCGTGCAGCAGCACCTCGCGCAGGCGCGTCTCCACGTCCGTGGGCAGATCGCTGCGCACCATCTCCACCGCGCGCGGATACGGTTCGCTGCGGTAGATCACCCGGAAGTCGCGGCGGAACGCGGGGGGAATGCGGCGATCGTCGTCCCAGTCGAGATTGCTGAACGCCCCGGCATCCACCAGATGCTTGTGCACGAAGGCGGCGATGTTGAGTTCCGAGCGCGCGAACACGTAACCGACCGTTTCCGCCGAGGGCTGGTCCTTGGTCGAGAGCAGGATCTCCGGATGCAGGCCGCGCTCGAACAGCGTCATCATCGGCACCAGGTAGGCGCTGGTGGACAGCGTGCTCTGCAGCGCCAGCGTGCGCCCCCGCAGATCCGACAGGTCGTGCACCGGCGCGTCCTTGCGCACGAAGAATACGGTGTGGTACTGACGCACGCCGTTGCGCTCGGTCAGCAGCAGCGGCTTGGCGCCACCGCGCTGTTCCAGCGCCATCGCGGTGGCAGCGGTCTCGGTGACCCAGTCGACCCGGCCGCGACGCAGGTAACTGCTCATCTGCTGGCTGTCGCGGGCCATCAGGATCTGCCCGGAGGTGATGCCGACCTCGCGCATGCGCGGCACCACGTAGTCCAGCAGCGGCTTGAGTTGCTCGTAATGGGCCTTGGGATTGTCGCTGATGCGCCCCAGCACCAGGACCGAGGGCCGCGCGTGCACGGACGCGGGCCAGCAGATCGCCAGCGCCAGCCACACCACGACCACCCGCCAACGCGAACTGGACAAACCACGATCCCCAAGTAGACCTTGCAAAGCCTAGCCGAAAGCGCATGCCGGTGACAGCGTCACAGAATGGCGCCTGCCGCGCATGCAGTCCGCCCTGGGCGCACGCGTCGGCGCGCGCGCCGCGATGGAGGCCTTCGCGCCTTGCCTGGTCTCAGTTTCCGGCCTGCCCGGCGAGTCGCGCCATGCGCTGCGCATCGGACAGCACGCCGCGCAGCAGGCGCACTTCCTGCTCGGTCAGCTCGGTGCGCAGGAACAGCCGGCGCAACTTGCGCATCGCCGAATCCGGGGCGCGGCCCTTGTGGAAGTCGATATCGTCCAGGGTCTCGGCCAACTGCCCGAACAGCCCTTCCACCTGTGCGTGGCTGGCCGGTGCCTCGCGAAACCCCGGTGCCGGCGCCGGCGCGGGGGCGGCGCCGCGCAGCTGCGCCAGGCGCAGTTCGTAGGCCAGCACCTGCACCGCCGCGGCCAGATTGAGCGAGCTGAACGCCGGATCGGAGGGAATGTGCACGGCCGCATGGCACAGCTGCAGTTCCTCGTTGGTCAGGCCGGTGCGCTCGCGCCCGAACACCAGCGCCACCTCCGCCGGTTCGGCGCTGGTCGCGGTCAGGCGCTGCGCAGCATCGGCCGGCAGCAACTCCTCCAGCGACACGCGGCGGCTGCGCGCGGTGCAACCCAGCACCAACCGGCAATCGGCCACTGCGTCGGCCAGCGCCGGCAGCACCGGCGCCTGCTGCAACAGATCCTCGGCCCCGGCAGAACGCCGGTAGGCCTCGGTCTCCAGCTCGCATTCCGGCGCCACCAGCACCAGCCGCGACAGCCCCATGGTCTTCATCGCGCGCGCCGCCGCGCCGATGTTGCCGGGGTGCTGGGTCCCGACCAGGACGAAGCGGATACGGAGGGAATCGGTCATGGCGGCACGGCAGGCGAAGCGAACGGGGGCGTAGATGGTAAACTGTGCGGCCGGCCTTGGCGCCGGACTGCTCTTTTCCTCCTCCAGACCCACCTCCGCCTTCTCGGGAGCGCTTGCCATGCAAAAACCCGCCGTCACCGTCATGGTCAAGGCCGCCCGCCTCGCCGGCAACGTGCTGTTGCGCCACATCAACCGCCTGGAAGCACTGAACGTGGTGCAGAAGGACCGCATGGACTACGCCAGCGAAGTCGATGCCGATGCGGAAAAGGTGATCGTCAAGGAGCTGCGCCGCGCCTACCCCGACTACGGCGTGATGGGCGAGGAAAGCGGCGTGCAGGGCGGAGGCCGCTACATGTGGGTGATCGACCCGCTCGACGGCACCAGCAACTACCTGCGCGGCTTCCCGCACTACTGCGTGTCGATCGCCCTGGTCGAGAACGGCGAGCCGGTCGACGCGGTGATCTTCGACCCGCTCCGCAACGAACTGTTCACCGCCAGCCGCGGCAACGGCGCCGTGCTCAACGACCGCCGCATCCGTGTCAGCGAGCGCAAGGAACTCAACGGCGCCATGGTCCACACCGGCTTCGCGCCGCGCGAGCGCAAGCGCACCAGCCCCCAGCTCAAGTGCGTGGATGCGCTGCTGGTGCAGGCCGAGGACATCCGTCGCACCGGTTCGGCGGCACTGGATCTGGCCTATGTGGCCTGCGGCCGCAGCGACGCCTACTTCGAAGCCGGCGTGAAGGCCTGGGACATCGCCGCCGGCGTGCTGCTGGTGCGCGAGGCCGGTGGCCGCGTCACCGATTTCAAGGGCGGCACCCTCGGCCGCATCGACGACCGCGGCCCGCAGCAGTTCCAGGTGGTCGCCGGCAACCTCAAGGTCGGCGACGCGCTGCAGAAGCTGATCGTCAATACCGGCTTCGCCGGGGAGTTCGACGCGAAGTTCTGAGCGAGGCGACCGGCGCTACGCCGGCGCAGCGACACCGCAACAACAGAAAAGCCGCGCACTCGCGCGGCTTTTTTTATGTCCGTCATCCGCCGATCGGACCGGCGCACACCTCCGCACAGGTCCTTTCGCAGCATCCGCCTGGCCTCGCGCAGACGAGTCGCCATCCAGGAAATCCCGTCGAACGCAGAACGCACGGGCCGTTTTGCCGTCACGTCGCACTCACGCATTGGACGCTGCGCGCTTCACTCCTGCTTGATCGGCGCTTGCGTAGAAAACGGCACACGACGCGCTACGTGCAGGCAAAACGGCATGTGCGATGCGCCCGACGCAATCGGCGAACGCAGCCCTAAAGATCCACAAAACGCGGCCGATACCGATGCGGGTCTTTGCCCGAACTTCCCCGCTGATCCGTTCCTGCATTGCCGTCCCTGCGGCAATGGAGCCGATAGCGCCGCTCTCTCGCATCTTCCGGAGATCTCGCGTGTCCTTCCATCATCTCACCGTCACCAAGCGCCTGGCAATCGGCTTCTGCGGCGTGATCGCCATGTTGTTGCTGGTCGGCATCACCAGCCTGATCGGCTTCCGCAAGTTCACCAGCGCGGCAGCGCTGGACGCGCACACCTACAAGGTCATCACCCTCGGCGACCGCATGCTGGTGAGCCTGCTCAACATCGAGAGCGGCGCGCGCGGCTTCGCCCTGACCCGCGATCCGTCCTACCTGGCGCCACTCGAACTCGGCGAACGCGAGTTCAGCGCACAGTGGCAGGAGTCCAAGCAGCTGACCGCGGACAACGCGGCGCAGCAGGCGCGCCTGCAGACCCTGATGCAGGACTACACGCAGTTCATGGCGACCAAGCGCAAGGCGGTGGAACACATGCGCACCACCGCGGCCGACAGCGACGACGCCCAGCTGGACGCGTTCCGGAGCGTCGGCAAGCAGCAGATGGACGGGCTGCGCGACACGATCGGTCAGTACGAGAACGCCGAACGCGCCCTGCTGCAGGTGCGCAAGGCCGAGAGCGAGGCGCGCGCGCAGTCGGGCGAATGGACCAGCCTCGGCGGCATGCTGATCGGTATCGTCGCCGCCATCCTGCTCGGCCTGCTGGTCCGCAACAGCCTGATGCGCCAGCTCGGCGGCGAGCCCGCCTACGCAGCCGACGTGGTGCGCCGCATCGCCAGCGGCGACCTGTCGCAGGACGTGCGCCTGCGCACCCAGGCGCCGTCGCTGCTCAACGACATGCGGCAGATGCAGGAGGAACTGCGCACCGTGATCCAGGCGCAGACCGAGATGGCCAAGCAGCATGACGCCGGCCGGATCAGCTTCCGCATGGACGAGGCACGCTTCCCGGGCGACTACGGGCGCATGGTCCGCGACACCAATGCCCTGGTGCACAGCCATATCTCGGTCAAGCAGCAGCTGATCGCGCTGATGGGCGAGTATGCCGAAGGCGATCTGAGCCGCGACCTGGAGCAGTTCCCGGGCGAGAAGGCGATCCTGACCGAGACCATGGCCAAGGTGAAGCGCAATCTCGGCGCGATCAACGACGAGATCGACCTGCTGGTGCGCGCCGCCGCGCAGGGCGACTTCTCCCGCCGCGGCAATGATCAGCGTTTCCGTCACGCCTTCCGCGGCATGGTCGCCAACCTCAACACGATGATGAAGGGCACCGAGACCAATCTGGCGGCGCTGTCGCAGCTGTTGCGCGCGATCGCCGCCGGCGACCTGACCCAGACCATGCAGGGCGAGTTCCACGGCGTGTTCGCGCGGATGCGCGACGACGCCAACGCCACCGTCGCGCAACTGACCGACATGGTCGGCCGCATCCAGCAGGCCGCGGCCAGCATCGACACCGCCGCCGGCGAGATCGCCAGCGGCAACGACGACCTGTCGCGCCGCACCGAGCAGCAGGCCGCCAGCCTGGAGGAAACCGCCGCATCGATGGAGGAGCTGACCGCCACGGTGAAGCAGAACGCCGAGCATGCGCGCCAGGCCAACCAGCTGGCCGCCGGAGCGGCCTCCGTGGCCTCGCAGGGCGGCACGGTGGTCGGACAGGTCGTCACCACCATGGACGGCATCGAGGCGGCCTCGAAGAAGATCGCCGACATCATCGGCGTGATCGACGGCATCGCCTTCCAGACCAACATCCTGGCACTCAATGCCGCGGTGGAAGCGGCACGCGCCGGCGAGCAGGGCCGCGGTTTCGCCGTGGTCGCCAGCGAGGTCCGCACCCTCGCCCAGCGCTCGGCCAGCGCGGCCAAGGAGATCAAGACACTGATCGACGACTCGGTCGAGCGCGTGAGCGCAGGTTCGGCGCTGGTCGCCCAGGCCGGCACGACGATGCAGGACATCGTGGCCTCGGTGCAGCGCGTGACCGACATCATGGGCGAGATCGCCGCCGCCTCGCAGGAGCAGTCGGCCGGCATCGAGCAGGTCAACCACACCGTCACCCAGATGGACGAGACCACCCAGCAGAACGCCGCCCTGGTCGAGGAAGCCACTGCCGCGGCACGCGCGATGGAGCAGCAGGCCGGCGACCTGGTGGAGATCGTCGGCCAGTTCCAGGTGCGCAGCGAGACCTATCCGATGGTGGCGCAACTGGTGGCCCGCGCCACCGCCAACGCGGCGTAGCGCGGACGCCCTGCGCGGTACGCACGCCACGGAGGGGATGGGGCCGACATTGACGGCCCCATCCCACGCACGGCAACCCGGCCGACGTTGCGCTGCACCCACCCGACGCCCCCAGCGTCCGCGCAAAGAAAAAGCCGCGCATCCGCGCGGCTTTTTTGTTCGCAGGAGGGACTGTTTCAGGCCCAGGAAATCACGCCTTTGCGAATCCCCACTCCCGAATCCCCAATCCCAGCCCCATCAGGGCCTGCGCGCCAGCGCCTCGACGTCCTTGGACTTCGGCAGCAGGTCCTGCTTGGTGACCTGGAACGGCCCGATCGACAGCAGCGGCACCGCCACGATCACCGAGGACACCACCACCACCACCGCACCGATCATGTGGGTCAGCGCCAGGCCTTCCATCGACTCGCCGCCGTACAGGTACAGCGCCAGTGCCGACAGGAAGAACATCACCGCGGTGATCACCGTACGCGACAGGGTCTGGTTGATCGACCGGTTCAGCACCTCGATCGGCTCCACGCGCAGGCTGCGGAAGTTCTCGCGCACGCGGTCGAACACCACGATGATGTCGTTGATCGCAAAGCCCATCACCGACAGCAGGCCGGCCAGCACGGTCAGGTCGAACTCGCGGCCGGTGACCGACACGTAGGCCACCGTCACCAACAGGTCGAACAGCGCGGTCAGGCTGGCCACCACCGCGAACTTCCACTCGAAGCGGAAGGCGATGTAGATCAGGAAGCCGACCAGCATGAACACCGTGGCGTAGACGCCGTTCAAGGCCAGGTCCTTGCCGACCTGCGGGCCGACGAACTCGCCCGGCTTGACCGTGGCCGGGTTTTGCGGCGTGCTCACCGCCTTGCGCACCTGCTCGGCGAGGTTCTTGGTGATGTCCTCGTTGTTGTGCTCGCCCTGCGGCTGCAGGCGGATCACCACCTCGTTGCCGCTGCCGACGTTCTGCACCTGCGCATTCTCGAAACCGGCCTTGGCCAGTTGCTCGCGCACCTGGTCCACGTCGACCGGCTTCTGGAAGCTGGTCTGCACCAGCGCGCCGCCGGTGAACTCCAACGCGTAGTTGAAGCCCTTGGCGAAGATCACCGCGAACGAGGCCAGCGCCAGCACCAGCATCAGCACCAGGGTCGGGTGCCGCCAGCGCATGAAGTCGATCTTGGTGTCGTTGGGAATCAGGTGAAGCGGGAAGATTTTCATTGGAGACCGCTCTGCGTTTTTTTGGACCCCGCGCCTGCCGGCGCGGGGACGTGCGGAAGGTGGCGTGCGTGGCTCAGATGGCCACGGACTTGATCTTCTTGCGACGGCCGTAGATCAGCACCGCCAGCGCGCGCGACACGGTGATCGCGGTGAACATCGAGGCGAAGATGCCGATGATCATGGTCAGCGCGAAGCCCTTCAGCGGGCCGGTACCGAACGCGTACAGCGCCACGCCGACGATCAGGCCGGTGAGGTTGGCGTCGAGGATGGTGCCGCCGGCCTTCTCGTAACCGGCCGCGATCGCCGACTTGGGCGGTACGCCCAGCCGCAGTTCTTCGCGGATACGCTCGTTGATCAGCACGTTGGCGTCCACCGACAAACCCACCGACAGCGCCAGGCCGGCGAAGCCCGGCAGGGTCATGGTGGCGCCGAACAGCGACATCACCGAGACCACGATCAGCAGGTTCATCAGCAGCGCGACCGAGGTGATCAGGCCGAACATGCGGTAGTACACGCTGAAGAACACCAGGGTGAACAGGAACGCGTAGACCACCGCGGTGATGCCGCGCTCGACGTTCTCCGCGCCCAGGCTGGGGCCGATCACGTATTCCTCGACGAAGTCCATCGGTGCGGCCAGCGAACCGGCGCGCAGCAGCTTGGCCAGGTTCTCGGCCTCGGTCTTCTCCAGGCCGGTGGTCTGGAAGTTCTTGCCGAACACGCCGGCGATCCGGGTCGGCGCCAGCGCCTCCTCGTTGACGCGCACGCTGCGCACTTCCTTGCCGTCGACCATGGTCACGGTGGGGATGCGCTCGATGTAGACCACCGACATCAGCTTGCCGGTGTTGGCGCTGGTGTAGTCGAACATGCGCTGGCCGGCGGCGTTGTTGAGCGTGACCGCCACGGCCGGCATGCCGTTCTGGTCGGTGCTGACGGTGGCGTTGACCATCTGGTCGCCGGACACCAGCACGCGCTTGCTCAGCAGCACCGGGGCGCCGCTGTCGCGCAGGCGGTAGACCTTGGCGTCGGGCGGGATGTTGCCGCTGCGCACCGCGTCCTCGGCGTTGCCGTCGACCACGCCGCGGAATTCCAGCGTGGCGGTGGCGCCGATCATGCGCTTGGCCTCGGCGGTGTCCTGCACGCCCGGCAGCTCGACCACGATGCGGTCGTCGCCCTGGCGCTGGATAATCGGCTCGGCCACGCCCAGCTGGTTGACGCGGTTGCGCAGGGTGGTCAGGTTCTGCTCGATGGCGCCGGCGGCGATCTGCTTCAACTCGGCCTCGGGCACGGTCACGGCGATGGTCTGCCCGGACACGGCGTAGCTCAGGGTCGGCTGCGCCTTGGCGATGGCCGCGCGCGCGGCGCTGGCATCGACGCCCTCGCCCAGGCTGACCTGGATGCTGTTGTCGGGACGGCGCTCGACCGAGCGGTAGGCCAGGCGGCTGTCGCGCAACGTGGTGCGGATGTCCTCGGCGAAGGTGTCCAGGCGCTTTTCCAGCGCCGCCTTCTGGTCCACCTGCAGCGCGAAGTGCACGCCGCCGACCAGGTCAAGACCCAGCACCATCGGCTTGCCGCCCAGGCGCGACAGCCAGTCCGGCACGGTCGAGGCCAGGTTCAGCGCCACCGTGTAGTTCTCGCCCACCTGCTGGCGCAGCACGTCGTTGGCACGGGTCTGCGCCTGCAGGTTCGGCAGGCGCACCATCAGGCTGTCGCCTTCCTTGTCGACCAGCTTCGGGGTGATCCCGGCCGTCTTCAGGTCGGCGAGGACCCGCTCGCGCAGGGCGTCGTCGATCTTGCCGCCGCGGCTGGCGGTGATCTGGACCGACGGATCCTTCTGGTACACGTTGGGCAGCGCGTACAACGCGCTCAACGCCAGCACGATCAGGATGAGGACATACTTCCAGCGCGGAAACTCGAGCATTGCGGGACCCCGCACGACGCCACGCCGGCGTCGCGCCTAGCAGTAGGAGAAATGGATCAGGCGGACTTCAGCGTGCCCTTCGGCAGGACATTGCCGACGGCGCCCTTCTGCACGCGGATGCGCACGTTGTCGGCCACTTCGATGGTGATGAAGTTGTCGCCGATGTCGGTGACCACGCCGGCCACGCCGCCGGAGGTGATGACCTCGTCGCCGCGGCCGAGCTTGTCCAGCATCGACTTGTGTTCCTTCTGGCGCTTCATCTGCGGCCGGATCATCACGAAATACATCACCGCGATCAGGATGATGGGCAGCAGGAACATCTGCAGGCCACCACCGGCCGGGGCGGCGCCGCCAGCGGTCTGCGCCTGGGCGACGGGAATCAGGAAATCGAGCGGATTCATCGGGTACGTCCTATGGTTTGGGCAGCCCGACGCCCTGGGGCACGGACCGCTGGTTTGCCTTGCGGCAGCAAGCAGCCGCCGATTATGCCACGATCTTCCCCTTGCCCCCGGAACGGCCGCCGCGCCCCTCCCTTCTCCCTGCGGGACCCGCGTCCCCCTTCTCGGGGGAAGGTGCCGCGCAGCGGCGGATGAGGGTACGGGCGAAGCCTCGTATCCTTTCGACTGCACGAGGCTGCGCCCGGACCCTCACCCCCGACCACTCCCGAACAACACGAGGCTGCGCCCGGACCCCCCCCCCCCCCCCCCCCCCCGGGGGGGGGGGGGTTTCCCGGGTCCCGTTGGGGGGGGGGGGGCGTCATTCCCCCGGCCGGCCAGTAGGAACCGCCGGCGTGGACCAAGGGGTTCGCCGGGGGCGGCGCCGGGCGGCAGGGCGCCCCGCTTCTGCGGGCTACGCGAGGTGGGAAGGGGAGCCCG
>NZ_NSGT01000069.1:0-4505 GCF_009192905.1 Xanthomonas sp. LMG 12459 | reverse complement strand
CTGGATGGCGGTGGCGCGGCCGGCGGCGTTCGCGCAGCTGGCCTTGGTGGCCGGCGCCTTCGCGATCCTCACCCATGCGTTCGTGACCCAGGACTTCTCGGTGACCTACGTCGCCGAGAACTCCAATTCGCTGCTGCCGCTGGTGTACCGCTACTCGGCGGTGTGGGGCGCGCACGAGGGCTCGCTGCTGCTGTGGACGCTGATCCTGGCACTGTGGACCGGCGCGGTCGCGCTGTACTCGCGGCGTCTGCCGGCGCACGTCGTCGCGCGGGTGATCGGCACCCTGGCGCTGGTCAGCATCGGCTTCCTGGCATTCCTGCTGTTCACCTCCAACCCGTTCGCGCGGCTGCTGCCGGCGCCGCTGGAAGGGCGCGATCTCAATCCGTTGCTGCAGGATCCCGGCCTGGTGATCCATCCGCCGCTGCTGTACGCCGGCTACGTCGGCTTCGCGGTGCCGTTCGCCTTCGCCATCGCCGCGCTTCTGGACGGCCAGGTGGACGCGCGCTGGCTGCGCTGGACGCGGCCGTGGACCAACGTGGCCTGGGGCTTTTTGACCATCGGCATCGCCCTCGGCAGTTGGTGGGCATACTACGAACTGGGCTGGGGCGGCTGGTGGTTCTGGGACCCGGTGGAGAACGCCAGCTTCATGCCGTGGCTGGCCGGCGCGGCGCTGCTGCATTCGCAGGCAGTCACCGAGAAACGCGGCAGCTTCGGCGCCTGGACCCTGTTGCTGGCGATCGCCGCATTCTCGCTGTCGCTGCTCGGCACCTTCCTGGTGCGCTCGGGCGTGCTGACCAGCGTGCACTCGTTTGCCGCCGACCCCGCCCGCGGACTGTTCATCCTGGTGTTCCTGAGCCTGCTGTGCGGCGGCGCGCTGCTGCTGTACGCACTGCGCGGCGGCCGCGTGGCGGCGGCGGCCGACGAGGCGCGGCAGCGCTTCGCCCCGGCCTCGCGCGAGACCCTGCTGCTGGCCAACAACCTGCTGCTGACCTGCGCCTGCGCCATGGTGCTGCTGGGCACGCTGTATCCGCTGCTGGCCGATGCGCTGGACCTGGGCAAGCTGTCGGTGGGGCCGCCCTACTTCGGCACCTTGTTCATCGTGCTGATGGCGCCGCTGGTGGCGTTGCTGCCGTTCGGTCCGCTGACCCGCTGGCAGCGCGAACAGGCGTCGCGGCCGCTGGCGCTGCTGGCGCCGTGGGCCGGCCTGGCGCTGCTGGCCGGGGCGATCGGCTTCTTCCTGGCGCCGCAGGGTGCGTGGAAGACCGCCGCCGGCGTCGCCGCCGCGGCCTGGGTGCTGCTGGGCACCGCGCGCTTCGTATGGAGCCGGCGCCAGCTCAAGGGCAGCCGCTTCACCGCCGAGATGCTGGGCATGACCCTGGCGCACACCGGCATCGCCGTTTTTCTGGCCGGCGCGTTGCTGGTCGAGGCCCTGGAGCAACAGCGCGAAGTGGCGCTGGCGCCCGGACAGCACCTGGAGCTGGGCCGCTACCGTTTCGAGCTGCAGGGGCTGGACCAGCGCAAGGGCCCCAACTACGTGGCCGAACGCGCGCACGTGCAGGTGCTGCGCGACGATCGCCCGCTGGCGCTGCTGCACCCGGAAAAGCGTCTTTACGCCAGCGGCGGCCAGAACATGACCGAAGCCGGCATCCACCCCGGCCTGTTCGGCGACGTCTACGTCGCCCTCGGCGAGCCGCTGGGCGGCAACGCCTGGGCGATGCGCGTCCACGTCAAACCCTTCGTGCGCTGGATCTGGCTTGGCGCGGCGCTGATGGCGCTGGGCGGTTTCGTCACCGCCGCCGACCGGCGCTTCCGTCGTTCCCCGGAGACCCCCTGATGTCCGCTCCCGCTCCACGTCGCCTGCCGCTGCCCGCCATCCTGCTGGGTGCGCTGTTCTTCCTCGGCCTGCTGGCGTTGATGGTGTATGCGGTGCAGCGTTCCGGCAGCGCCGATCGCGACGCGCTGCCCTCGGCGCTGATCGGCAAGCCGGCGCCGGCGTTCGAACTGCCGCTGCTGCACGACGCCTCGATCCGCGTGCGCAGCAGCGAGTTGCTGGGCGCGCCGTACGTGCTCAACGTGTGGGGCAGCTGGTGCCCGGCCTGCCGCGAGGAACACCCGGTGCTGACCCGCTTCGCGCTGAGCAAGCGTGTGCGGGTGATCGGCTACGATTGGAAGGACACCCGCGAGGACGCGCTGCGCTGGCTGGAGCAGTTGGGCAATCCGTTCCTGGCGGTGCTGTTCGACCCCGAAGGGCGCACCGCAATCGACTGGGGCGTGGCCGCGGCGCCGGAGACCTTCCTGGTCGACGCGCGCGGCGTGGTGCGCTGGAAGCATGCCGGCCCGCTGACCGATGCGATCATCCGCGACGAACTGCTGCCGGCACTGGAGCAGGCCGAGCGCGACGCCCCGCCGACGCGCGCCCAGGGCAAGGCCACGCCATGAGCCAGCACCGCCGGCCTGCGCTGCGGCTGGGCCTGCTGGCGCTGCTGGCGTGGTCCACGCTGGCCGGCGCCGAACCGGTGTCCGATCCGACCCCGCTGGCCTACCGCTCCGCTGCCGAGGAGGCGCGCTTCCATGCGCTGACCGCGGAACTGCGCTGCGTGCAATGCCAGAACCAGTCGCTGGCCGACTCCCACGCGCAGATCGCCATGGACCTGCGCCGCGAAGTGCTGGAACTGATGCACCAGGGCAAATCGGATGCGCAGATCAAGCAGTTCCTGGTCGATCGCTATGGCGAGTTCGTGCTGTACCGGCCGCAACTGGAAGCGCGCACCTGGCTGCTGTGGTTCGGCCCCTTGCTGCTGCTGGCCGGCGGCGCCGTGGTGCTGATCCGGATGGTACGGCGGCGCGCGCCCGCGGCGACGGCGCTGCCGCTGCAGGACGAACAGGAATGGTGAGGCGATGCTGACTTGGGGCATGTCGGCCGCGGCGGTGGCGCTGGCGGCGCTGGTGTTCGCGATGGTGCTGTGGCCGCTGCGCAGCCGCGGCCGCAACGGCGCGGTGCTGGCGGTGGCGATCCTGGCGCTGGGCGTGGCGACGGCGGCGCTGTACGTGCTGGTCGGCACCCCGCGCGCGTTGCAGGCGCAGAACCGCGAGGCACCACGCACGCTCGAGGATGGCGTGAAGCAATTGCAGGCGGCACTGGCGAAGGATCCCAACCGGGCCGACGGCTGGGCCTTGCTCGGCCGCAGCCAGATGTCGCTGGGCCACAACGCCGAGGCCGCGGCCGCATTCGCGCGTGCGGTGCGCCTGGCGCCGGAGCAGGCGCCGCTGCTGATCGAGGCGGCCGAGGCGCGAGCGATGGCCAACCCGCAACGGCAGTTCGACGACCAGGCACTGGCCTGGCTGCAGCACGCCCTGCAATTGGCGCCGGGCAGCGAACGCGGCGCCTGGTTCCTCGGCATCGCGCAGCGCCAGCGCGGCCAGGACGCCGCCGCCGCGGCCACCTGGGAAGCGCTGTTGCCGCGCGTGGATGCGGCCACCGCCGCGGCGCTGCGGCCGCAGATCGACGCGGCCCGCAGTGCGGCCGGCCTGCCCGCCTTGCCCACCGCCGGCGCCACGGCGCAGCCTGACAAGGCGCCGGCGACCGCCGGCCTGACCGTGGCGGTGTCGCTGGACCCGGCGTTCGCCGCCCGCGTGCGCCTGCGCGGCGACGCCAGCGTATTCGTGATCGCGCGCGTGCCGGGCGGCCCGCCGATGCCGGTGGCGGTGCAGAAGCATCCGCTGCAGGCGCTGCCGTTGCGGGTGACGCTGAGCGACGCGGACAGCCCGATGCCGACGCAGAAGCTCTCGCAACTCAAGCAGGTGCAGGTGATCGCGCGGCTGTCGGCCAGCGGTAACGCCATGCGCCAGGACGGCGATCTGGAATCGGCGCCGGTGACGGTCACCCTGCCGGCGACCGCGCCGGTGGAGCTGGTGATCGGCAAGCCCTAGCGCAAGCAGTCGTGTGGGAGTGACCGTGCCTGATCGGGACCGTCCGGTCGCGACCAGGCCAAGACGCCAGCAAGAATGCGAAACGTCGTTGCAGCAGCGGCTTCAGCCGCGACACGCTCTACCGGGAGGCCTGTCGCGACTGACGCCGCTCCCACGAGGCAACAGCGTGTCGGACTGGATCGCGGTGGAAGCGAATGATCAGACGCGCAGTAGATCCGGCCCGGCGTCACTCACGGACGCCATTGCGGCCCGACACGCTCCATCCCGCACCACGCATACGCCGGATGCGCAATCGCGCGGCTAGATGTGTAAACCCACCACGTTGTTCAGTGGAATTCGGGAGATGGGAGGTTTGTAGCCGAGGCTGGCGTGTGGTCGATGCCAGTTGTAATGATGCAGCCAGCCCGAGAAGGCGTTGGCGCGTTGCGTGGAGTCGATATAGGAGCGCGCATAAGCCCATTCTCGCAGGCTGGTCTGCACCAGCCGCTCGGCCTTGCCATTGGTGCGTGGCGTGTAGGGGCGGGTTCGCAGATGGCGCAGGCCGAGCCGTCGGACAAGGCGTCGGAAGCGGCGGG
>NZ_NSGT01000068.1:0-562 GCF_009192905.1 Xanthomonas sp. LMG 12459 | reverse complement strand
CATGACAGTTGACTCCTACGGTTCTTCTCGTCTGACACTCATGTATCAAGCAAAAGCAAAGGCTTTCGCCCTTGCGGGCGAGTTACTTTGATCAGCCTTCGGCTGCTGAGAAGCGCTTCTTTGCTCGCGCAAAGAAAAGGTAACCAAAAGAAACCGCGCCCTGCCTTCGCGCCCTCCGCGCTGCGCGCTCCGGGTCCGCGGCCATCACGGGGATCCGCGGAAGGGGCTTGGCTGCTTCGCAGCCAAGTCCGGGGCAGTCGCCTCACGGCGCCAGCCCGCCCGCCGGGGCGAAGCAGTGCTTCGCCTTTTTCCGGCGAGCCCTGCCCTGCCGCGGACGGCGTACATCCATGTACGCCGCCCTTCGGGTTTTTCCCCGCGATGGCCGCCGCTTCGGAAGGGAACCCGGTAAATCAAAAGCCAGGGCAACAGCCAAAGCCAAAGCCAAGCAACAACCAAAGCAACAGCTAAAGCCAAGCAACAGCCAAGGCAACGGCAACGGCAACGGCTTCGATGCTGCACGCCTTTGCGTAGATACCGTCTTACCCCCTAGCAGGCAAGGCCC